>NZ_JBHYKG010000022.1:0-47805 GCF_042741245.1 Kitasatospora sp. NPDC058965 | reverse complement strand
GGGGGGCCCGCGGGCCCCGCTTGGGGGGGCCCCGGGGGGGGGGGGGGGGGGGGGCGGGCGCCCGGGGGTGGCGGGCCCGGGCCGCCCCCCCCCGACCGGTCACGGACGCGGCGGCTGCTCCGGGTCGACCACCTCGCCCTGGATCACCTTGCCGTCCGGCCGGTGGATCCGGATCTGCTCCTGCAACCGCATCGCGTCGGCGAGGGGGTCGCCCGCCGGGGCGGCGCGCAGCACGCGCTGCGCGACCCGGCGCCCGGCACTGCGCCAGACCGCCCTGGTCGGCGGCAGCAGCAGGGTCAGGCCGAGCAGGTCGGACAGGAAGCCGGGCACCATCAGCAGCACGCCGGCCAGCACCGTCAGGCTGGTGTTGGTCTCGGCCGCGCCGGAGGGCGGCATCTGCCCCTGCTCGAAGGAGGCGGACGCGTTGCGCAGCGCCCGCAGTCCGGCCCGCTTGATCAGCCGACCGCCCAGCACCACGCCGAGCAGCAGGAGCAGCAGCACCAGGAACCAGCCGATCACCGAGGCGAGCTCGATCACCAGCCAGAGCTCCAGCACCAGCCAGGCGGCCGCCGCCAGTGGCAGCCAGCGGCGCAGCGGACTGCGCCGCCGGCCCGGCCGACCGGTCTGGGCGCCCCCGCTCGGACCGCCGGGGCCGGCGGTGTAGGGCCCGGGAACACGGGTCGGGTCAGCGTGCTGGGTCACGGTGCGCATCCACTTCCTCGCGGCGCCGAGCGGCACCGTCCGGACTGGTCCCGCACGGTCAGGGCGCCACCTTGGACAACGGCTCGCCCGCCGCCGGTGTTCCGGGCGCCGGGCTCCGCCGCCGGCCGAGCAGCACCGCGGCGCCGCAGGCCAGCAGGCCGATCACGGCCACGGTCCACTCCGGGGCCGCGCCCAGCCGGTCGGCGAGCGTCTTCCCGTCGCGCAGCGGCACCGTGGCGCTCAGCTCGGCGGCGGTCAGCTCCTGGGTCCGGCTCTCGATGCTGCCGTCCGGGCGGATCACCGCGCTGATCCCGCTGGTGGCGGCGATCAGCACGGCCCGGCCGTGCTCGACGGCGCGCAGCCGGGACATCGCCAGCTGCTGGTCCGGCTGGCCGCTGCGGGCGTAGGTGGCGTTGTTCGTCTGCACCACCAGCACCCGGCCGCCGTCGTTGACGGTGTCCCGGACGATCTCGTCGTAGGCGACCTCGAAGCAGATCACGTCGCCGATCCGGGCCGGGCCCAGCTGCATGACGCCGGTGCCCTTGCCCGGGTAGAAGTCGCGCGCGACCCGCTGCAGCCGGGTGATCACCTTCATCAGCACCGAGCGGAACGGCACGTACTCGCCGAACGGCACCGGGTGCTGCTTGGTGTAGTGCGCGCCGGGGCCGGTGGCCGGGTCCCAGACGATGCCCTCGTTCTGCACGTGCTGGGCGTCGGGGCCGTCCACCAGCGCGCCCACCAGGGTGGGCACGCCGATCGAGCGGACCGCCTGGTCGATCCGCTGGTAGGCCAGCGGATCGCTGTACGGGTCCAGGTCGGAGGAGTTCTCCGGCCAGATCACGACGTCGGGGCGGGGCACCTGACCGGCCTTGATCTGCGCGGCGAGCTGCTCGGTGGCGGCCGCGTGGTTGTCCAGCACCTGCATCGGGCGGCCCAGGAAGTCCATCCCGGGGCGCGGCACGTTGCCCTGGACCAGGGCGACCTTGACCGAGTCGTCGCCCTTGGTCGGCACCGGCACCAGCATCCCGCCGGTGGCCGCCACCGCCGCGCAGAGCACGGCCGCGGTGGCGCGCACCGCGGTGCGCGGGCCGCCCGCCCGCGCACGGACGGCCAGCAGCACCAGCGAGGCGACCAGGGTGCCGGTCAGCGCGACGGCGAAGGTGACCAGCGGCGCACCGCCGAGCGCGGCCAGCGGGGTGTACGGGCTGGCGGTGTTGGCGAAGGCCAGCCGGCCCCACGGGAAGCCGCCCAGCGGCAGCCGGTCGCGCGCCCACTCCTGGGTCACCCAGAGGCAGGCGGCCCACAGCGGCCAGCCGCGCAGCCGCGAGGTGAGCGCGAGCGCGCCGCCCAGGGCGGTCACGAAGAGCGCCTCGGCCAGCGAGAGCCCGATCCAGGCGTCCGAGCCGATCACCCGGATCCACACCAGCAGCCAGAGGAAGAACGGCAGCCCGAAGGCGAACCCGGTCCACAGGCCCTGGCGCACGGTGCGGCCGAAGGTCAGCAGCGACAGCGCGGCCACCGCGAGGATCGACAGCGGCCACAGGTCGTAGGGCGGGAAGGCCGCGGCCAGCAGCAGACCGGCACCGGCCGCCAGCGCGCTGCGCCGCCAGCCGGCGCGCACCCGGGCGCGCAACCGGGTCCAGCGGACCGGGCGGGCCGGCCCGGTCGGACCCTGCGGGGTCGGGTCGACGGCCGTGGACTCCACGTCGACGGGCACTGCCACCTGGGTACCTGGCTTTCTGGGGCTCGGCCTCGGGGAGACCTGCGGGGGTGCTCACGAAGGTACCTGGTCACCCGGACCGGCGACCAGACCGGTCCGGATGAGAACCGCGCAGGTCAGCGCGAGTAGACCTCGGTGCCGCGGACCACGGTCCGCAGACAGGTCGGCAGCTTGGTGCCGGGGGTGAGGTCGGGCAGGCCCGGGGTGCCCGAGCGCGGGTCGGTGGACCAGCCCGCCACCCGGGAGTCCGGGGCCTGGACCACCAGCTCACCGGTCTCCCAGACCGCGTAGCTGGCCGGGGCGCCCGGCACCAGCACGCCCTCGGTGTCCCGGCCGATCGCCCGCCAGCCGCCGCGGGTGTGCGCGGCGAACGCGGCGCGCACCGAGATCCGGTGCTCGGGGGTCTGGTGGAAGGCGGCGGCGCGCACCGTGCCCCACGGGTCGAGCGCGGTGACCGGCGCGTCCGAGCCGAAGGCCAGCGGCACCCCGGCGCGCAGCAGGGCGGCGAACGGGTTGAGCGCGGCCGCCCGCTCGGCGCCCAGGCGCTGCACGTACATGCCCTCGGGCCCGCCCCAGGCGGCGTCGAACGCGGGCTGCACCGAGGCGACCAGGCCGAGCTCGGCGAAGGCGGTGACGGCGTCCCCGTCCAGGGCCTCGGCGTGCTCCACCCGGTGCCGCAGCGCCTTGACCGCGGGCAGTCCGCACCGCTCGGCGGCGGTGCGCACGCCGGCCAGCACGGCGGTCAGTGCGGCGTCGCCGATCGCGTGGAAGCCGGCCTGCAGGCCCGCCCCGGTGCAGGCGGTGACGTGGTCGGCGACCTGATCGGCCGTCAGGTAGGCGGTGCCGGTGTGCGCGGCGTCCTGGTAGGGCGCGTGCAGGCAGGCGGTGTGCGAGCCGAGCGCGCCGTCCACGAAGAGGTCGCCGCCGGCGCCGACCGCGCCGAGTCGGCGGGCGGTGTCGACGCCGCCGAGCTCGCCCCAGTAGCCGTAGACCTCCGGGCCCGGGGTCTCGGCGGCCAGCGCCAGCAGGGCGGCCAGGTCCTGCTCGGAGGAGATCTCGGGGCCGGCGCACTCGTGCAGCGCGGCGATGCCGAGCGAGGCGGCGTGGCGCAGCGTGGCCAGCTGCGCGGCGCGGCGCTGGGCCGGCGTCAGGGCGGCCAGCGCGGTGCGGCGCACCGCGTGGTGGGCGTCGCGGGTGAGCGGCTCGGTGGGGTGGTACCCGGGCAGGTCGGCCAGGCCGGGGGTGAGCTCGCGCAGCGCGGTGCCGGCCAGCGCGGAGTGCACGTCGGTGCGGGAGAGGTAGAGGGGGGTGCCGCCGGCCGCCAGGTCGAGCTCGGCGAGCGTGGGCGGGCGCTGCTCGGGCCAGCGGGTCTGGTCCCAGCCGTGGCCGATCAGCACGCCCGCGTCCGCGCCGGCCCGGGCGAACCCGGCGATCCGGTGCAGCGCCTCGGCCAGCGTCGGGCAGTCGGTCAGGTCCAGGCCGGTCAGCGCCAGGCCGGCCGAGGTGGCGTGCACGTGGGCGTCCACGAAGGCGGGGGTGACCAGCGCACCGTCCAGCTCGACCACCTGGTCCGCGACGGCGGCGTACGCGTCGGCGGCGCCCTCGCTGCCCACCCAGGCCACCTGTTCGCCCTCGATCAGCATCGCGGTGGCGAAGGGGTCGGCCGGGCTGTAGACGGTGCCGCCGCGCAGCAGCACGGTGCGGGAGGTGCGTTCCATGAGGGACAGTCTGCACCCGAGTTGTCCGGGTATCTGCACCGGCCCGGCGGTCGCGGCCCGAGCGGTCGGCGCGGTCAGAGCTTGGGCGGGCGCGCCTCGTACGGGGTGGAGAGCACCACCGTGGTGCGGGTGGAGACGCCGGCGGCGCTGCGGATCCGGGCCAGCAGGTCCTCCAGGTCGCTCGGGGCGCCGACCCGGACCTTGAGGATGTAGTTCTCGTCCCCGGCCACGCTGTGGCAGGCCTCGATCTCCGGCAGCGGGGCGAGGCGGTCCGCCACGTCGTCCGGGGCGCTGGGGTCGAACGGCTTGACCGAGATGAACGCGGTGAGCGCCAGGTTGACCGCGTCCGGGTCGATGATCGCGGAGTAGCCGCGGATCACCCCGCGCTGCTCCAGCCGGCGCACCCGCTGGTGCACCGCCGAGGTGGACAGGCCGGTGGCCTTGCCGAGGTCGGTGTAGCTCATCCGCCCGTCCTGGACGAGCAGCTGAACGATGCGCTGGTCGAGATCCTCCACCCGCCCAACCTACCGGACCGCGGCGCCGCCGGGCCCCGCCGCGGCCCGGTTCGTGCGCCGGTGGCACATGCCGGGGGAATGTGGCGAAGACCACACGCCAGTGCATCACCGTGCGTCCGGGTGCAGGGTTATGACGCCCCACCAGCGGGCATGGCTGGTGGTGGCCCCGGCCGAGTTGGCCCGGCCCGATCCAAGGGGGATCAACATGCCTGCTACCGAGCAGCGCGCCCTGCGCGCCGACTCCACCCTGACCTCGCACGACGAACCGGAGGGCGAGGAACGCTCCCCGGGCCTCGACCTCGTCACCGGCACCGACCCGGGCGAGGCCGAGACCTGGGAGATCGTCCGCGTCATCTGCCCGGAGTGCCAGCGCGCCATCGCCCTGGTGGGCGACGAGGAGCAGCTGCCGCAGCACGCGGTGCTGCGCACCGCCTGGCACCCGTTCTCGCCCGCGCTCTGCCCGGGCTCCGGCCTGCCGGCCGACGACCTGGACGAGCTGGAGCCCGAGGCCGGCGTCGACCAGGCCGGCACGCTGGCCAAGCTGCTCAGCCTGCCCGCCGAGCTGGACTGGCGCACCCAGCCCTTCTCGCACGCCGCCGGACCGGGCACCGCGGCGGCGGCCGCGCTGCGCCTGATCCCGCCGCAGCGGGCGGCCTGACGCACCGCTGAGCGAGCGCTCGGTCACGGGGAGAAGGGGAGGGGCGTCCACCCGGGCGAGCCCTCCCCGCACCGTCCGACCTAGGGTCGAGGACATGGAGCACTCCCCCGACCCCGTCCCGGACCTGGGCACCGCCCCCGACCTGGCCGCCCTGGCGGCCGAGCTGCGCGCCCTGCCCGCCTCGCTCGGGCCGGTGCGACTGGTCGCCGTGGACGGGCACGCCGGCTCCGGCAAGACGACCTTCGCCGGGCAGCTGGCCGCCGCCCTGGGCGGCGCTCCCGTGGTCCACCTGGACGACCTGGCGACCCATCAGGAGTTCTTCGCCTGGACCGGGCGGCTGCGCGACCGGGTGCTCACCCCGCTGGCGGCCGGCCGGACCGCGCGCTTCGAGCCTTACGACTGGGTTGCGCGTCGCTTTCGGGGGGCGCGCGAGATTCCGGCTGCGCCGGTGGTGCTCCTGGAGGGCGTGGGCGCCGGACGGCGGGCGCTGCGGCCGGAGTTGGCCGCGCTGCTCTGGATGGAACTGCCGGCCGCCGACGCCCGCGCGCGCGGGCTGCGCCGGGACGGTCCGGAGCTGGCCGACTTCTGGGCCGAGTGGACCCGCGCCGAAGTGGCGCATTTCACGGCGGACCCCAGCCGTCCGTTTGCCCAGCTCACGGTGGACGGTCGCACCAGCAGGCCACTCCAGCCCCACCTGGCTAAGCGGTCGCTTGACCGGGAAGCCGTGGAGGAACTAAGTTCTCTCTCGTTGCCGGAGTAGTTGAGCCCGCAACAAGATGCGGCACCTCCGGCTTGTTCCCCCGTGAGCCGGAGGTGCCGTTTCGTCTGCCCGGACACCGGCGCCGACCCACCGTCAGTACGCCAACGATCGACCCGTACCGGCGATTTGGCCTCGCACGACACGCTTCCGGATCAGCCTCACTTGGGTACGATCGCCCTGGGCGCACCCGCGCCCCGGGTGCACGGCGCCGGCTGCCGGAGCTGAGCTCCCAGCTGAGCCGTCGACCGGGCCTCGGTGCACATCACGGGGGGCGTGAGTGATCACTGGTGACAACACGGGCAGCAGCGCCCCGCACGGACCGGCCGACCGCGCCTGGCTGCGCGCGATGGACGCCTACACGGCCGGCGCCTACGCCCGCGCCGAGGAGGAGTTCCGCACCGCCGTCCGGCTCGACCCGGGGATGGCGGACGCCTGGCTGGGCCTGCACGCACTGCGCTGCGACACCTCCGGCGCCCTGCTGGCGATGTACCGGCACAAGAAACGTTTCGGCGAGCAGCGCACCCGCCACCAGCGGCCGCTCAGCTCCTGGTACTGGCTCGGCTGGTGGGTGCAGCCGGTGCTGGAGGACACCCGCGACCTGACCCTGGCGCACGCCTCGCACTGGCTGGACGGACGCCACCTGGCCGAGCTGGACCGCGCGCTGGCCCAGTGCCCGCCGGTGGAGCAGGACCCCTCGGTCCGCTTCCTGCACGCCTGCCGCGCCTACCTGCTCAAGGACTGGGAGCAGCTGATCCGCGACACCGACCAGTTACTGGACGACCCGCTGCTCGGCATCGAGTCCGGCCTGTTCGGCGGCATGGCCCGGGTCCGCCTGGACATGTGCCCGCAGGCCCAGGCGCCGCTGGCCGCCTCGCTGGCCCGCTGCCGCTCCGAGCAGCCGCAGCGCAAGGAGCTGCGCTACTGGCTGGCCCGGGCCTACGAGGGCGCCGGCCGCAGCGCCGCGGCGCTGCCGCTGTACAGATCGGTCAACCGCGCCGACCCCTCCTTCATGGACGCCGCCGCCCGGCTCGCCGCCATCGCGGCCGAGGACGGCCTGGGGCTGCTGGAGGAGCTGCCGGTCTTCGACCCCACGGACGCCCCCGGCGGCGGGCCGGACGGCTTCGACGAGACCTTCGACCTGGTGCCGGCCGAGAACCTGCCCGAACCCGCCCTGCCCCCCATCGACCAACTCCGCACCGACCCCCCGCTCGCGGAGCAGTCCCTCACCGACCAGCTCCCGGTCGCCGAGCGCTCCGCCGAGGGCACCCCCGAGCCGCTGCCGACCGCCGCGGCCGCCGCCGCGGTCCGGATCCAGCTGGACCCGGCGCCCGCGGAGGGTCGGCCCCCGTTGGTCGAGCACGCCGCACAGGCCCGGCTGGACGCCGCGCTCGCCGCGCTGGAGCAGATGGTCGGCCTGGACCCGGTCAAGCGCCAGGTCCGCGCGCTGTCCGCCCAGTTGCAGATGGCCGGGCTGCGCGCCGAGCAGGGCCTGCCGGTGCAGCCGCCCAAGCGCCACTTCGTCTTCTCCGGCCCGTCCGGCACCGGCAAGACCACGGTGGCCCGGATCCTCGGCCAGGTCTTCCACGCCCTCGGCCTGCTCTCCGGCGAGCACCTGGTGGAGGCCCAGCGGGCCGACCTGGTCGGCGAGTTCCTCGGCCAGACCGCGGTCAAGGCGAACGAGCTGATCGACTCCGCGCTGGACGGCGTGCTCTTCATCGACGAGGCCTACAGCCTCGCCAACTCCGGTTACAGCAAGGGCGACGCCTACGGCGACGAGGCGCTGCAGGTGCTGCTCAAGCGGGCCGAGGACAACCGGGACCGGCTGGTGGTGATCCTGGCCGGCTACCCCGAGGGGATGAACCGCCTGCTGGCCGCCAACCCGGGCCTCAACTCCCGGTTCACCTCCCGGGTGGACTTCCCGAGCTACCGGCCGGCCGAGCTGACCGCGATCGGCAGCGCGCTGGCCGCCCGCGACGGCGACCGCTGGGACGAGGACGCCGCCGACGAGCTGGCCAGCATCTGCGCCCACGTGGTCGGCGAGGGCTGGATCGACGAGCTCGGCAACGGACGGTTCATCAGGACCCTGTACGAGAAGTCCTGCGCCTACCGGGACCTGCGCCTGACCCAGGGCCGCGGCCGGCCGGGCCGCGAGGACCTGGCCACGCTGCGGCTGCCCGACCTGGTGCAGGCCTACGGCGAGCTGATCGACGGGCGGGGCGAGTAGGGCCCGGCCGGGCGGGGCCGGCCCGGGCTCAGGCCGCCGCGGCGGGCCGGTGGTCCGGGTCGTGCATCTCGCCGACCAGCTCCTCCAGCACGTCCTCCAGCGTGACCAGCCCCAGGGTGCGCCCGTCCGGCCCGGTCACCGCCGCCACGTGCGCGGCGGCCCGCCGCATCGCGGTCAGCGCGTCGTCCAGCGGCAGCCGGTCGGGCACCACCGTGACCGGGCGCCACAACCGCACCGGCAGCGGGGCGTCCGGGTCCTCGGCCTCCAGCACGTCCTTGACGTGCAGGTAGCCGAGCACCTGCCCGCCGGCGTCGATCACCGGGAAGCGGGAGAAGCCGGTGCTCACCGCCAGCTCCTCGATCCGGCGCGCGGTCACCTCGGTGTCCACGCCGACCAGCTGCGCCGTCGGCAGCAGCACCTCGCGCACCGGCCGCCGGCCCAGCTCCAGGGCGTCCTCCAGCCGCTCCTGCTCGGTGTCGGCGAGCAGGCCGGCGGCCCGCGACTCGGCCAGGATCCAGAGCAGCTGCTCGGCGCTGACCACCGACTCGACCTCGTCCTTGGGCGTCACCCGGAACAGCCGCAGCACCGCGTTGGCGGAGGCGTTCAGGAACCGGATCACCGGCGCCAGCCAGCCGGCCAGCCGGGCCAGCGGCGGGCCCAGCCAGAGCGCCGCCTTCTCCGGCGAGGTCAGCGCGATGTTCTTGGGCACCATCTCGCCGATCACCATGTGCAGGAAGACCACCAGCGCCAGCGCCACCGCGTAGGCCAGCGGGTGCACCACGGCCGCGGGCAGGCCGGCGGCCGCGGCCGGGCCCTCCAGCAGGTGCGCGATGGTCGGCTCGGCCAGCGCGCCCAGCAGCAGCGAGCAGACCGTGATGCCCAGCTGGGCGGCGGCCAGCAGGGCCGAGACGTTGGACAGCGCGTGCAGCACGGTGCGGGCCCGCCGGTGGCCGGCCTCGGCCAGCGGCTCGACCTGGCTGCGCCGCACCGAGATCACCGCGAACTCGGCCCCGACGAAGTAGGCGTTGCCGAGCAGCAGCAGCACCGCGGCGAGGAGTTGGAGGAAGGTCACCGCGCCTCCCCGGTCGCCACCAGCAGCACCTGGGTGGTGCGGTGCCGGTCCACGGCCCGCACCGTCAGCCGCCAGCCCGGCAGCTCGGCGCCCTCCCCCGGCTCGGGGATCTTGCCCAGCAGGTCGGCGAGCAGGCCGGCCAGCGTCTCGTACGGTCCGTGCGGGGCGTGCAGGCCGATCGCCTCCAACTGGTCCAGCCGGGCCCGGCCGTCGGCCAGCCAGGCCGCCCGGCCCTGCTGCGGCGGCAGCGCCAGCAGCTCCGGCACCGCACCGGGGTCGTGCTCGTCCTGCACCTCGCCGACGATCTCCTCGACGATGTCCTCCAGGGTCACCACGCCGGCCGTACCGCCGTACTCGTCGATCACGATGGCCATCGGCTGACGGCGCCTCAGCTGGTCCAGCAGCCGCTCGGCCGAGAGGGTCTCGGGGACCAGCAGCGGGGCGCCGGCCAGCTGGGCCACCGACACCTCGGCCCGGCGCTCCGGGCGCACCCCGAGCGCGTCCTTGAGCGTCACGGTGCCGGTGACCTCGTCCAGGCTGTCCCGGTAGACCGGGAAGCGGGAGAAGCCGGTGGCCCGGGTCAGGTTGACCACGTCGGCGGCGGTGGCGTCCTGCTGCAGCGCGCAGACCGCCACCCGCGGGGTCATCACGCTCTCCGCGGTCAGCCCGCCCAGGCCCAGGGTGCGCACGAACAGCTGCGCCGCGTCCTCGGCTATCGCGCCCGCCTCGGCCGAGTGGCGGGCCAGGAAGGCCAGCTCACCGGGGGTGCGGGCCTGGTCCAGCTCCTCGGCCGGCTCCATCCCCATGGCCCGGACCAGCCGGTTGGCGGCACCGTTGAGCACGGCGATCAGCGGGCGGCAGGCGGCCGAGAAGAGCCGCTGCGGCGCGACCACCGCGCGGGCCACCTGGAGCGGCCGGGCGATCGCCCAGTTCTTCGGGACCAGCTCGCCGATCACCATCTGCAGCACGGTGGCCAGCCCCAGGCCGACCAGCAGCGCCACACCGGTGGCGGCGGCAGCGGGCACCCCGAGGGCGGTGAACACCGGACTGAGCAGCGCCGAGAGCGCCGGCTCGGCGAGCATGCCGACCACCAGCGAGGTGACGGTGATGCCCAGTTGGGCGCCGGAGAGCTCGAACGAGAGGTGCCGCAGCGCGGCCCGCAGGCCCTGCGCCCGGCGGTCGCCGGCCTCGGCGGCCCGGTCCACCGTGCCGCGGTCCACGGTCACGAAGGAGAACTCGGCGGCGACGAAGAGGCCGTTGGCGAGGATGAGCAGCAGGGCGGCCGCCAGCAGCAGCCAGGCGGTGATCACAGCGCCGCCCGCTTCCCGCAGTCACGGCCGCGCACTGCGGCGCGGGGCGGGGGCCAGGCGGCGTCGGTACTACCGGACGGATCGTCCATCGAGGGGGAGAGTCACTCCTCAGGTCACGGGTGGTGCGGCCGGAGCACTTTGCTTCGGCTTTACCAGCCTAGCCGATCCCTGTTCGAGTGCTCGTACGGCGCACGCACATCGTGCGAACGCAGGCCTACCTGGTCGGGTCGGGCTCGTTGACGGCGCCGTGCGCCTCGGCCAGGTCGCGCAGCGCCCGGGCCGCCCGCACCGCCTGGTCCCGCCCGCCACTGGGCTGGATGCCCATCGCGGCCAACGAGGTGCCGTCCGCCAGGTCCAGGGTGGCCCACGGGTCGCCCTGACGCAGGTTCACCCGGACGATCTCGGCCCAGTGCAGGCGCCGGGTGCGCAGGTGGTTGATCACGGTGACGCCCTCGGCGTCCGCCAGGATCCTGGGCCGGGCCAGCATCAGGCCGACCGAGGAGAGCGCCAGCCCGAGGCAGGAGAGCATCACCCGGTCGTTCAGCCGCCAGCTCTCCGGCAGCACCAGCGCCATGGTCAGGAAGGTGGCCGCGAGCAGCCCACTCGCCGTCAGCAGCACCGCGCGGTTGCGGCGGGGCAGCCAGGTGACGGGCAGGGTGGGCAGCTCACTGGTCGACATGGTGCTGGTGCTTTCGGAACGGAGCGGGCGGGTCAGAGGCGGCAGGCGTGGATGTTGGTGACCAGGACGCCGCGGGCGCCGATGCTCCAGAGGTCGTCCATGATCCGCTGGGCCTCCTTGCGCAGCACCATCGAGCGGACCGCGACCCAGCCCTCGGTGTGCAGCGGGGAGACGGTCGGCGACTCCAGGCCGGGGGTCAGGGCGACCGCCTCGGAGACCTTCTCCGCGCGGATGTCGTAGTCCATCAGCACGTAGCGGCGGGCCACCAGCACGCCCTGCAGCCGGCGCATGAACTGCTCCACCGACGCGTCCTCGCCGGCGCCCTTGGGCCGGATCACCACCGCGTCGGAGACCAGGATCGGCTCGCCGAAGACCTCCAGGCCCGCGTTGCGCAGGCTGGTGCCGGTCTCCACCACGTCCGCGATCACGTCGGCCACGCCCAGCTGCACCGCGGTCTCCACCGCGCCGTCCAGCTTGGTCACGGTGGCCTGCACGCCGCGCTCGGCCAGGTGCTGCTCGACCAGGCCGGTGTAGGAGGTGGCGATCCGCAGGCCCTGCAGGCCCTGCACGTCCTTGGGCGACCCGGCCGGGCCGGCGAACCGGAAGGTGGAGCCGCCGAAGCCCAGCGCCAGCACCTCCTCGGCGCCCGCGGCGGAGTCCAGCAGCAGGTCGCGGCCGGTGATGCCGACGTCCAGCCGGCCGGAGCCGACGTAGACGGCGATGTCGCGCGGGCGCAGGAAGAAGAACTCGACCTGGTTCTCCGGGTCGACCAGCACCAGCTCCTTGGGGTCCTTGCGCTGGCGGTAGCCGGCCTCATGGAGCATCTCCGCCGCCGGACCCGAGAGCGAACCCTTGTTGGGGAGGGCGATGCGCAGCATGAGAGCGAGATCCTTCGTTAGGACGTACGGACGGGAGCGGGACTAGAGGTAGGCGTAGACGTCGTCGAGCGTCAGGCCGCGGGCGACCATCATCACCTGAAGGTGGTACAGCAGCTGCGAGATCTCCTCGGCGGTCTGCTCCTTGGTCTGGAACTCGGCCGCCATCCAGACCTCGGCGGCCTCCTCGACCACCTTCTTGCCGATCGCATGGACACCCTGCTGCACGAGCTGGGCGGTGCGGGAGGACGCGGGGTCGCCGGTGGCGGCCTTCTGCTGGAGCTCGGCGAAGAGCTCCTCGAATGTCTTCGAAGCCATGATGGGAATCACCATACGGGGTCTCGTGTCGCGGGTGGGAGGCGTCCCGGACGGTGGACACCGTTCTGGGACGCCTCCCACCCGTGGCTCAGTGCTCGGGACCGGCCGCGCCCGGCGCGGGCGCCCCGGCGGCGGTCAGCGCCAGGGCTCGGCGACGGCGCGCAGCGTGGCCGCGGTGGCCACCGCGGCGGTCACCGCCTCGTGGCCCTTGTCCTCGGCGGAGTCCGGCAGACCCGCCCGGTCCAGCGCCTGCTGCTCGTTGTCGCAGGTCAGCACGCCGAAGCCGACCGGGACGCCGGTGTTCACGCTGACCTGGGTCAGGCCCAGCGTGGCCGCCTCGCAGACGTAGTCGAAGTGCGGGGTGCCGCCGCGGATGACCACCCCGAGGGCGACCACCGCGTCGTAGCCGCGCTCGGCCAGGTGCTTCGCGGCCACCGGCAGTTCGAAGGTGCCGGGGACCCGCACCACGGTGGGCTCGTCGATCCCGAGCTCCTTGAGCGCGCGGTGCGCACCGGCCAGCAGGCCGTCCATCACCTGGGTGTGCCACTGCGCGGCAACCACCGCGACCCGCAGGTCCTGGGCGTTCTTGACGGTCAGCTCGGGGGCTCCGTGGCCAGCCACGTGACTTCTCCTTGGGGTTTCTCGGGCCGTGCGGTTTCGGTCGAACGGTGGAGCGGTGGAACGGTGGAGCAGCGGAACGGTGGTTCAGCCGACGAGCCACGGCAGGTCGTGGCCCATCCGGTCGCGCTTGGTCAGCAGGTAGGCCAGGTTGTGCTCGCCCGCCTGCACCGGGATCGGCTCGCGGCCCTTGACCTTGAGGCCGTGCTCGGTGAGCGCCGCGTGCTTGTCGGGGTTGTTGGTGAGCAGGGTCAGCGAGCGGACCCCGAGCTCGGTGAGCATCTGGGCGCCGATGCTGTAGTCGCGCGCGTCGGCGGGCAGCCCCAGCTCCAGATTGGCGTCCACGGTGTCACGGCCCTGCTCCTGCAGCTGGTAGGCGCGCAGCTTGTGGCCCAGGCCGATGCCGCGACCCTCGTGGCCGCGCAGGTAGAGCACCACGCCGTGGCCGGCCGCCGCCACCTGGGCCAGCGAGGCCTGCAGCTGCGGGCCGCAGTCGCAGCGCAGCGAGCCGAACACGTCGCCGGTCAGGCACTCGGAGTGGATCCGCACCAGCACGTCCTCGCCGTCCGCGAGCCGGCCCGCGCCGTCCAGGTCGCCGGCCACCAGCGCGACGTGCTCGACGCCGTCGATCGTGGAGCGGAAGCCGACCGCGGTGAACTCGCCGTGCTCGGTGGGCAGCTTGGTGACGGCGACCCGCTCCACGTGCTGCTCGGTGCGCCGGCGGTAGGCGATCAGGTCCTCGATCGAGATGATCGACAGGCCGTGCTCGCGGGCGAAGGCGACCAGCTCGGGCAGCCGGGCCATGGTGCCGTCGTCGTTGACCACCTCGCAGATCGCGGCCGCCGGCGGCAGGCCGGCCAGCCGGGCCAGGTCGACGCCGGCCTCGGTGTGGCCGGGGCGCACCAGCACCCCGCCGTCCACCGCGCGCAGCGGGAAGACGTGGCCGGGGCGGGTGAAGTCGCCGGCGGTGCTGGCGGGCTCGCCGAGCAGCCGGACGGTCAGCGCGCGGTCCACGGCCGAGATGCCGGTGGCCTCCACGTCCCGGGCGTCGACCGAGACCGTGTAGGCGGTGCCCTTGCGGTCCTCGTTGACCCGGGTCATCGGGGGCAGGCCGAGCCGGTCGGCGTCCGCGTGGGTGACCGGGACGCAGATCACCCCGGAGGTGTAGCGGATGGTGAAGGCGAGCAGTTCGGGGGTGGCCGCGGTGGCGGCGAAGATCAGGTCGCCCTCGTTCTCGCGGTCCTCGTCGTCCACCACGACGACGGCGCGGCCGGCCGCGATGTCGGCGATGGCCCGCTCCACCGGGTCGAGGGTCAGGTCCAGGTCGTCGTGCGTGCTGCTCATGCCGGGGCTCCCTGCAGGCTCGGGGTGGAGTTCTGGGGCAGTCGGCTGCGCAGCCACCAGGCGCGCAGGCCGGCCAGCACCAGGACGAAGTAGATGCTGTAGACCAGTCCGGAGAAGGGCAGGCCGCTGTTGAAGGCGAGCGGGACGCCGACCAGGTCGACGGCGATCCAGGCGATCCAGAACTCCACCCAGCCGCGGGCCTGGGCGACCATCGCCGCCAGCGTGCCGGTGAAGATGTAGGCGTCCGCCCACGGGGACCAGGACAGGTTCCAGTGCTGGAAGACCAGCGCGACCGCGACGGTGACCACGCCGGTGCCGAGCACCAGCAGCGCCCGCTCGGTCCAACTGGCGAACCGGATCCGGATGTCGCCGTGCTCGCGCCGACCGCGCTGCCACTGCGCCCAGCCCCAGACCGCGGTCACGATCACCACCAGCTGCTTGCCCACCCCGCCGGACAGGTGGGCGGACCAGTAGGCGCCCACCAGGACGACGCCGGAGAGCAGTTGGACCGGCCAGGAGACGATCGAGCGCCGCCAGCCGAGCGCCAGCGCGGCCAGGCCGAGCAGGTTGCCGATCGTGTCGTTCCACTTGAAGTGCTCGCCGAACAGGGTGAAGGCGACCGAGTTGAGCGCGTTCACGGCGCGACCTGCCCGCTGCCCGGGACGGTGCCGGCGGCCAGCAGGCGCTCGACGTACTTCGCCAGCACGTCGACCTCCAGGTTGACCGGCTCGCCGAGCTGCTTGGCACCCAGCGTGGTGAGCGCCAGGGTGGCCGGGATCAGGCTGACCGAGAAGCTGTCGGCGCCGGCCTCCACCACGGTCAGGCTGATGCCGTCCACCGTGATCGAGCCCTTGTCCACCAGGTAGCGGGCGATGCTCTGCGGCAGTGAGAAGCGCAGCACCTCCCAGCGCAGCCCGCCCTCGGCGTCCAGCTCGCCGGGCTCGCGGGAGAGCAGCTCGCCGGTGGCGTCCACGTGGCCCTGGACCAGGTGGCCGCCGAGCCGGGCGCCCAGCGCCATGGCCCGCTCCAGGTTGACCCGGGAGCCGGCCCCCAGGCTGCCCAGGCTCGACCTGACCAGCGTCTCCTTCATCACGTCCGCACTGAACTCGTCGCTCTGGGCGTCCAGTTCGTCGTTGGAGTCGAGGACGGTCAGACACACGCCGTTGACCGCGATGGAGTCGCCGTGCCGGGCACCGGCCCGCACCACGGGACCGCGCAGGCGGATGCGCGAGGAGTCGCCGAACTCCTCGATGGAGACGACCTCGCCGAGCTCTTCGATGATGCCGGTGAACACCCGGGTTCTCCTCGCGCTACTAGGGCGCGGACTCCGGGGCGGCACGTGGGAAGCTGACTACGGGTGCGTCCGTCGGCCAACGGCGGCGACCGCCCGCCCAGGGGACGGGAGTTGTGCCGTTGTTCAAGTGAGCACGGGACCCCCGGGAGGGACCTCGTGGTACTGCCGCGTCGAACCCGTCGCGCACGCCTCCCATCCGGACTTTAACCGTCGGTCCAGGAGTTTCACCTGGTCAACCGGCCGCTGGCTGCGGACGGGTCGCGGACTGTAACCGCCGGTTCGGATTTTCACCGACCCCGGAGTGCGCTGAACGTCACTGCTTACTGCATTGCCGTCATTCTGCCATGATCCGCAAGCCGCGCGGGAGGGGGCGTCGCTGTGCTCTGTTTCACTCACCGGGCGGGAATGGTTCCGCTCGGCGGCCGGGACCGCCGGAGTGTCGACCCCGGAACCGCGTCCGGCCGGCGGCGCCGGGTGCCAGGGTGGGCGCATGGCCAAGACCGTGTACTACACCGCGACCACGCTGGACGGCTTCCTCGCCGACCCGGAGAACTCGCTGCAGTGGCTGTTCGAGGTGGAGGAGGGGGAGGCCACCGGCGGCGCGCTGGACACGGCCGCCTTCCTGTCCACGATCGGCGCGATGGCGATGGGGGCGACCACCTACGCGTGGCTGCTGGCGCACGAGCAGCTGGCCGAGCACCCCGGCAAGTGGCGGGAGTGGTACGGCGAGCGGCCCTGCTTCGTGTTCAGCCACCGTGAGCTGCCGCTGCCGGCGGGCGCGCCGGTCCGCCTGGTCCGCGGGGACGTCCGGCCGCTGCACGCGGAGCTGGTGGCCGCGGCCGGCGGGCGCGACGTGTGGCTGATGGGGGGCGGCGAGCTGGTCGGCCAGTTCGCCGACCACGGGCTGCTGGACGAGATCGTGGCGACCGTCGCGCCGGTCACCCTGGGCGCCGGCGCCCCGCTGCTGCCCCGCCGGCTGTCCGCCGACCGGCTGCGGCTGCGCGCGCTGGGGCGGCTGGGCCAGTTCGCGCAGCTCGTCTACGACGTCCGGCCGCCGGCTGCCGGACCGGTGCCGCCGGCCGCGCAGTGAGCGGGCGGGACGACCGGGCAGTGGGCGGGCGGGACGACCGGGTCCCGGGCGTCCTGCTGCCCGCACACCAGCAGGCGCTCCGGGCCGTGCACCACCAGGTCCGGTGACCACCGCACCGGCTCGGGCACGTGCCGGGCGAGCGCGATCCGGGGCAGCCGGGCCAGCACGGCGGTCAGCCCGAGTTCGACCTCGGCGCGGGCCAGCGGGGCGCCGGCGCAGGAGTGGATGCCGCCGCCGAACCCGTGGTGCCGGTGGCTGTCCCGGAGCAGGTCCAGGCGGTCCGGGTCGCGGAACCGCGCCGGGTCCCGGTTGGCCGAGCCGAGCACCAGGGTCACCGCACTCCCCTCGGCCACCTCGCGCCCCTCGATCCGGTCCGCCCGGCCCGCGTACCGGGTGATCAGCTGCACCGGCGGGTCGTAGCGCAGCAGTTCCGCCACCGCCGGGCCCGCCAGCTGCGGCCGCGACCGCAGCAGCGCGAGCTCCTTGGGGTGCTCCAGCAGCGCCAGCAGCCCGTTGGCCAGCAGACCGGTGGTGGTCCCGTGCCCTGCCGTCAGCAGGTGCAGGCAGGTCGCCACCACGGTGTCCTCGGGCAGCTCCCCCGCGTGGCGCAGCATCGCGCCGAGCAGGTCGCCGCGCTCGCGGCACGCCCCGGAGCGGAGTTCGGCCCGGACGTACCCGTCCAGCTCCACCGCCGCCCGCTCGGCCCGCCGGTACCCGCCGGCGGTCGCGTCCACCGCCGGGCGGGCGCCGGTGGCCTGCCGCAGCTCGACGGCCCGGGCCCGGAACCAGGCCCGGTCGGTGCGCGGCACCCCCAGCAGCTCGCTGATCACCAGCACCGGCAGCGGTGCGGCGAACGCGCCGACGAAGTCGGCCTCGCCGCGCTCGGCCAGCTCGGCCGCCAACGCCTCCGCCAGCTCCTCGGCCAGCCGCCGGATCCGCGGCCGCAGCAGCTGCACCGTCCGCGGCGCGAGACTGCGCGCCACCAGGGCGCGCACCCTGGTGTGCTCGGGCGGAGCCAGGGAGACCGTCCACCGCGCCACCGTGCGGGCCAGGTGCGGGCAGTCCGGCGGGACCGGCACCGGGTGCGGGCCGCGCCGGTAGTCCGCCCGGCCGGACAGCACCCGGGCCACGGCCTGGTGGCCGAACAGGTACCAGCTCCCGTCCTCCGCCCGGTGCACCGGGTCGTGCTCCCGGTACCACCGGTAGAGCGGGTACGGGTTCGCCGGGTCCACCTCGTCGGGCCGGAAGCTCATCGGGCACCTCCGCGTACCGGGTCGGCGACCTCCACCGCTGTCACGGCCGGCCGGCGGGCACGGCGCATCGCGGGAACCTCCGGTCGCCCTGACGGACCGTCGTTGCGCCGGGCACCCGGGTCGGTGCGCGGCGGGACCAATGGCACTATGTCAACACGTCGACCCGAGAATTCCCGGCTCGACACGACCGCGCGGGCGCGGACACCCGGGGCGGACGGCCCGCGCCGCGCGCCCCGTGCCGGTGGGCCCGGTGCCCGGACGGCTGTGACCGGCATGGCATCCTGTGACCCGTGCTACTCGCCAGCCATGGGTCCAGCGTCGAGCTGCGGCCGCTGCGGTTCCAGTTCTCCCACCCGACGGGATCGTCCTGGGACGACAACTGGCTCGTCATCGAGGGCCGGGTGCGGACCCCGGCCGGCCACTGGTCCTTCCAGGAGCCGGTCCTGCTGGTCAGCGAGGCCCAGGACGTGGGCGGCTGGCTGCGCTCGGTCGTCCAGGGGCGGGTGGCGGTCACCGGTCCCGACGAGGACGGCGGGCTGAGCCCGAGCCTGGACTTCCTGGAGCCGAACGTGGCCTTCAGCCTGGCCGCCCGGTCGATCGGCCGGTCCGTGGTGCGGGTGCACCTGTCGCTGGAGTCCGCGCCGCCGTGGCTGGACCGGGACGACCTCGACCTCCACCAGTACGCCGTGGAACTCGAACTCGGCGACCGCGAGCTGCTGGCCGCCGCCGACACCTGGACCCAGGAACTCGCCCCGTTCCCGCCGCGCCGGCTCAGCCCCACCTGACCGCGTCGCCCGGCGCGATCCGCCCCGGCCGCTCCACCTTCGCGTAGACCCCGGCGCACGGCAGCGCCGCCATCCCCGGCAGCGGCTCGGCCCGGTTCTCCCGGGCGACCACCCGCAGCGCCTCGGGATCCGGGGGCAGCTCGCCGTGCGCCAGCGTCGGGACGGCGCAGCGCGGGGTCGACGCGATCACCCGCAGCCGCAGGTCCGGGCCGACCAGCAGCTCGCGCCCGACCCAGTCGTTCTCGGCGTAGGCGGCCGCTCCGTCCGTCCGGACCACCAGGTTGGGCCGGTACCGCTGCCACGCGGCCCCGGTGCGGGCCAGGGTGGCGGTGCCGATCAGGTGCACGGGTGCGAAGTCGAAGAACGTCCCGGCGGGCGCGCCGGTGCCGATCCGGCTCACCGTGAACGGTACTTCGGCCGCCGGCCCGACCGCGAGCACCTCTTCGGGGACCGCCCGGTCGAGCTCGCCCCCGGCGGGCGGCTCGGCGATCAGCGCGACCTCCCGCCCGAGCAGTCGGGACAGCGCCTCGGACGCTTTTGACGGGTCGTCAGCTCGCAGGTGCAGGCCGCCCGCCCCGCCGATCTCCACCCCGTCCGGCCCGAGGACCGCCGCCAACTGCAGCAACTCCCGCCACCGGCTCGGGTACTTGGCGCTGGCCACCTTCCCGGTCGCCACGTCCAGCAGCGCCAACCCCCGGTCCCCGGCCAGCCCCCGCTCGGTCACCTCGGCATGCGGCAGCACCTCGCCGAGCATGGACTTCACCGGGTAGCGGCACAGCAGTTCGATCTCCATCCGGCCCATCCTGCCCGACCCCTGCCGGAGGTCAACCCACTTGTTACGCAGGCCGCGACCGGCCTTCGGGCATTGGAGCCGGGTCCTGTCGGTCGCGGCGGATACCGTGCGACGCACCCGACGGACGGCGACGAGGAGGACTCCGCAGTGGGCGGCGATGGATGGGCGACGACCGATTCCTACCAGCAGGACCTGGCACTGGCGTTCCGGCAGGCCCAGGAACGCGAACTGGCCAGGGACGACCGCGGCTTCCCCGGAATGAGCATCGCCGAGTTGTGGCGGGACGAGTCCTGGCAGGAGTTCATCCTGACCGGCGGCACCGCCACGGTGCTCGACTTCTACGCGCTGATCGACGCCGGGGCGGCGGACGACACCGCCATGCTGCGCCCGTTGACCGAGGCCGAGGTCCGCACCTGGGCCCCCGAGGGCCGCCCGACCCGCGAACAGTGGGACGCCGCGCTCGACCACCTGCTGTCCGACGTCGGCCGTGGCAGCGGCCACTGCACGGTGCTGTACCTCGACGGTGAACCGGCCGAGATCGCCTACTGGGGCTGCACCGCCGACTGACCGCTCCGGCCGCCGGTGGGCGCGCCGGAGCAGGGGTCTCAGCGGCAGAGCAGGACGCCGACCTCGTTCCCCTCGGAGTCGAGGCAGGGCAGCAGTTGGTGACCGTCCGGGTCGACGAAGCACCCGAGCGCCACCACCTCCGACCGGCCGTCGGCGGAGAGCAGCCAGCCTTCTGCGTAGTCACCCGGCTCGGCGCCGTCGGAGGCGAGCGTGTCGGCATCGATGCCCGCTTCCGCGAGGCCCCGCTCCAGGTCCTCGGCGCGGTCCCAGCCACCGTCCTCGACCGGCGGCCGCCGCTTCAGCGCGGCCAGCGCCCGGGCGACCGCCGGAAGCACACCCTGCACGCCGGAGTCCAACTCTCCGCCGCGCACCACGAGGAACCCGGAGTTGGTCATCAGCCCGTCGCCCAAGTCACCCGCCTCCACGGGCAGGGCGTCGCCGGAGCGGACGAGCACGGCGGACACCTCGGGCACGAACTCGCCGTCGCCATCACCGTCGAGCAGCAGATACACCGCGTGCGGGCCCTCCCCCACCGGGACACCGAACGCGTCAGCGCTGAACGGATCCTCGAACCAGGCAGTGTCACCGCCGAAGTCCACCTCGACCCGGCGGTACCTGGCCGACTGCTCACCGGCATCCAGCGCGGGCAGTGCCGCGAAGAAGTCGGCCAGGTGGTCCTCGTCCTCGAACGCCCAGTCCATGCCCTGCTCTCCATTCCCGTCCGGTGATTTTCGGCCACGAGTTCGACGTGCCGTCAACGAGGCTGAGCGTAGCCCGCCGGTCGGACAGGGCGGTGAGGCAGTGTCCTGGCGATCAGCCAGGACACTGCCCAGTACGGCAACGGTGCCCACCGCCGGCGGCGCGGGGTGCGCGGCGCGGGGTGCGCGGAGCAACGGGCGCGAGGGCGGGCGGGCAGTGGGCCTGCCGAATCGGTGACGGACAGTCATCACCTGCCCGGAAAACGGATCTTGTCCCCGTCGTTGGTGGACGACTACCTTGACTGACGCCCTGTCATGATCTTGAAAGGAACACCGAAGGTGCGCATGTCCTGGAAGTCCGTTCTGGCCGTGACCGTGTCCGCCGTTGCCCTGAGCGGGGCCCTGGCGGTTCCCGCCGGCGCCGCGGTGACGACGGCGGCCGCTCCCGCCGCCGCGACCCAGAGCTGTTACGTCTTCAACGAGGCGGGCAGCGCGCTCAACGTGCGCAGCGGCCCGGGGACCGGCTACGCCGTGGTCGGCAGCATGGCCGCCGGCAGCCGGCTGCCCTGCGGGCCGCTGCAGGACAGCATGACGACCGGCGGCAGCTACTCCTCCTGCGGCGGCGGCAACACCTGGCTGCAGGTGACGCTCGGCGGCCGGACCGACTACGTGGCCGAGCGGTGCGTCTCCGTCGGCATGGCCTGACGGCAACGCGCGGCCCCCGGGTGCCGCGCGTCCCCTCCCCGACTCCGGGCAGACGCGGCACCCGGGGGGCCGGGATCGGCATGACAACCAGGGGTTGACAGTGACAACCAGAAGTTGTCACAGTGGGCGCATGGCGGACACGACTGACCTCTCCATGCACCGGTCGACCATCGAGCAGATCAAGGAGGCGCGCGAGCAGGCCATCCACCACACGCGCCTGGCCCGGCAGTTCGCCGTGGAGCGGCGCGAGTTGATGCAGGGCCTGCTCGACCAGGGCGTCTCGCAGTCGGACATCGCGCGCGAGCTCGGCGTGTCCCGCCAGGCCATCCAGAAGATGCTGGCCTGCTAGCGCGAGTCCTGCGCAGACCTCGCCGGGCGCGCGTCCTGCAGCAGGTCGCCGCGCCCGGCGAAGTGGTTCCGACGGACCGTCAGGTGTGGCTCGGGTAAGGGGTACTGGCGCAGGAGCTCGGGGACGGGCTCGGGGTGGCAGTGGCCGTGGCCGTGGCGGTCGCCGTGGGGCAGTCGGGTGGGGTCCCCGGGCCGATCAGCGAGAAGTCGGCGATCTGGTACGGGTCCTGGCCGTACCAGCCGTGGAAGTAGACGGTCAGCGACGAGGTTCCCGGGCCGGTGGTGACGGTCGCGGTCAGGGTGGTCCAGCCGGTGCTGCTGGACCAGTTGGACACGTCGGCGGTGCCCGAGCCGGTGACCCCGACGAACGCGTAGGAGCCGGCGACCACGGCCCGCAGGTGGTAGGTCGCGTTCGCCTCGACGGGGACCTGCTGGGTGCACCCCGCATAGCCGTTCGACCCGGGCCGCCCCTCCAGGCCGCGGCCGAGCGCGTCCCGGGAGAACGGCGCCACGCCCTCTTCGCAGTTCCAGAACACCATCAGGTTGCCCTGGTCGAACCCGCCGTTGCGGACCACCTCGACGTCCGGCGACACCGCGGTCGCCGGGCCGGCCGCACCGAACAGCGCACCGGCCACCGCCAGCGCCGCCGCGCCGGCCACCGCGACGCCGGACAGACCACTCCCGGCACTCCTGCGCCGGGGCCGGGGCCCGGGCCGGACGGGACGGATCGGGGAAGGTTCGACTGCACGCATGCCATCTCCTGCGGTGGGGAGTTGCGGACGGACTGCGGTGCAAGGGAGTGCCAGCCAAGGTGCTGGACGCGCGGTCCCCTGTCAAGCACCGGCCAACACCACCGCCCGGGAGCCGAGCGACCCTCCCCCGCCGCCTACACTGGACCGCCGCCGGATCCCTTCCCCGCCCCCGCCCGATCCGCGCCGGCCCGAGGAGGTTCAGGTGGCAGACAGCGACGGTCCCGACGTCCGGGCGACCGGTGGGCTCGACGCCCGCCTGGTCGACGCCGTCGAGCGGATCGGGGAGGCGAGCCGCGGGATGCTGCGCGATGCGGCGAAGCGCGAGGGGCTGTCGGTGACCCAGGCGCAGCTCCTGCTGCGGGTCACCAGCCCCACCGCCGGACCGCAGAGCACCGGGAGCTTCGCGCGCTGGCTGGAGGTGTCCGCGCCGACGATCAGCGACGCCGCGGGCGCGCTGGTGCGCAAGGGGCTGCTGCAGGCGGTGCCCGACGTGGCCGACAACCGGCGCTCGGCGTGGATCCCGACGGACCCCGGGCGGGCGGTGGCCGAGCGCCTGCACCACTGGCGGGACCCGCTGCTGTCCGGGCTCGGCGCGAGTTCGCCCGAGGAGCGGGCCACGGTGCTGCGCACCCTGCTGGAGACCGTCGCCTCGCTTAACCGGACGGGCCACCTGGCCGTCGCCCGCACCTGTCTGACCTGCCGGTTCTTCGGCGACGGCCGCCCGGCCGACCAACCGGGCGACTGGTGCGGCCTGCTCGAGGCGCCGCTCGCGCCGAGCGAGCTGCGGGTCGACTGCCCGGAGCACCAGCGGTAGCCGACCGGCGGGCCGGCCGGCCGGCCAACCCCACCCTGACCGCGCGTCAGTTGCCACACCCCGGAGGCCGACCCGCGCTTGCGCGGCACGGCGGGGCTCAGTAACGTCAGCAGTAGTTAGGACTCCTAATTCGAGTTCATCGAACTCAAGGACCCGAGGACTGCCCTGCCATGACGCATGCGCCCATTCCCGGCTACCACTACGACGACCCCGCGCTGCCCGCCTCCCCGGTGACCACCGAGGACTTCGAGCAGCTCGCCGCGGCCACGCTCTTCTCCGAGGCGGACATCACGGCCCTCAAGCAGGCGAGCGAGGTGCTGGCCGACCAGACCGAGCAGATCCTCGACGTCTGGTACGGCTTCGTCGGCTCCCACCCGCACCTGCTCGCCCACTTCGCCACGCCCGAGGGCGCGCCGATCACCGAGTACCTCGCCGCCGTGCGGCGGCGGTTCGGTCAGTGGATCACCGACACCTGCACCCGGCCGTACGACGCCCGGTGGCTCGCCCAGCAGGAGGAGATCGCGCTGCGCCACACCACCGCGAAGAAGAACACCACCGACGGCGCACGGTCGGTGCCCCACGTGCCGCTGCGGTACATGATCGCGTTCATCTACCCGATCACGGCGACCATGCGGCCCTTCCTCGCGGCCAAGGGGCACGCCGAGGACGAGGTCGAGGCGATGCACCAGGCGTGGTTCAAGGCCGTCACCCTGCAGGTCGCGCTCTGGTCGCGCCCGTACGCGGGTGGCGGCTGGTAGCCGCGGGGCGGGTGGCGGCTGGTAGCCGCGGGGCGGGCGGCGGGAGTCACGACCTCCGAGCGCCCCGGGCTGCCGGCGTCACTGGCCGGCCGCGCCGACCACGCCGCCCAGGGACGCGTGCGTGACTCCCGCGCTGCTCGCCGCTCCGTTGCCCGCGCTGCTGGAGTGACCGGCACCGGACGAGCCGCCGGAGCCGGCCGACCGGCCCGCACTGGCGGAGCCCCCGCCGGCCGGCGAACCGGCGGAGGACCCACTGCCGCCGGCGGGCGAACTGCCACCGGCCGAGTGGCTGGAACTCCCGGCGCTGCTCGCACCGCTGGCACCGCTGGCACCGCCGGCGGGCGGCGTGGTCGGGTGGTCCCCCGTGGCGCCGCCGCCACCGCCCACCGGACGGGTGAAGTACGTGCCCGAGCTCTGGTCCACCAGCACCAGCGTGCTGGCCGGCGCGGGCGCCGGACGGACCGTCACCACGTGCTCCGGCCGGAACCCCGGCCACGCCGAGCCCACGTAGGCCGGCGTGGCGGTGTCGGCCAGCGGCGGGGTGAGCGGGTTGCCGCAGGCGCAGCGGACCCGGGGCACCCCGTGGTTGTCCACCAGCACCGCGCTCCCCTCCTCCAGCACCGACTGGAAGCTGGTCGCCGCCCCGTTGGCGAACCCGTGGTTGGTGACCCGGGTGTCCACCCGCAGGACCGCCGAGCTGAGCGAGTGCAGGTAGTCCGGGATGGCGGTGGGGTCGATCCCCTCCACCCCCGCCCAGGCCTTGCCCTTGTCCGCGTGCGTGGCGAGGAAGCCGGTCAGCTGTGCCACGTCGCAGCTGCTGTTGTGCAGCGTCCCGCCGTACAGGCCGACCGCGGCGCCGTCGGCCGTGCCCCCGCCGGCGGGAACCGGCGGGGTCGCGGTCGCGGTGGCCGTCACGGTCGTCGCGGCGCCGCTCGCCGAGCCCGACGCCGACACGGAGCCCGTGTACGGGTCCTGTCCGGGTGCGGCGGCCGCTTGCAGGGTGACCTTCGGCGCACCGGTGGCGGCGGCCGTCGGGTGGTTGCCCTTCGGCTGACGCGCCACCAGCAGCACGGTCAGGCCCG
Organism: Kitasatospora sp. NPDC058965; assembly: GCF_042741245.1. Lineage (NCBI taxonomy): Bacteria > Bacillati > Actinomycetota > Actinomycetes > Kitasatosporales > Streptomycetaceae > Kitasatospora > Kitasatospora sp. NPDC058965. The sequence continues at coordinate 22,353 of NZ_JBHYKG010000022.1, read as the reverse complement.
CGACCAGCACCAGCCCGCCCCCGATCATCGCGAGCGTGCGCGGCCGCTGCCACCAGGGCTGTCCGCCGTCCCCGCCGCCCGGGGCACCGGCGAGGGTGCGCGAGGGCGGCCCGGGCGGACCCGGCGGCACCGGGGTCCCGGGCGGCTCGGCGGACGGCGTGGCCGCCACCTCGGTGGGCGTGCCCGCCGGGGGCGGCGGGACGACCGGGGGCGGCGTGTCCGCCTGCTGCGTCGGCGTGGGCTCGCTCGACGGGCCCGACGGCGGCTCACCCGGCGGCCGGCTCGGCGGACCTTCCGACGGCTCGCCCGACGACCCGCCCGAGGACCCGGAGGTCGGCCCGGACGGCGGACCACTGGCCGCGCCGCTGCCACCCGCACCGGAACCGGCACCAGGCCCGGACCCGGCACCGGAGGACCCGGGACCGGATCCGCCACCGGATCCGCCGCCGCCCGCCAACGGCCCGGACGGCGGCCCGGCCGGGGGCTCGGAGGGGCGCTCGGCAGGACGGTCTGACGGATTGTCGGAGCTCACTCCCCATTCTCCGCGCGCGAGCGCGCGCACCCGCAACCGGTGCTGCGGTGAACGGGTCGCGGGCCCTCGCCCCGGCCGGGCACCGGAGCCGCACCGCCACGCCCCCCCGCACGCGACGCCCGCACCCGGCCGGCGGCAGGGACGGCAGGCCCGCCCCTGCCGCCTCCGGGCCGAACCCGCCGGCCGCCCCTCCGACAACCGCCCTCCGAACGCCCGGGCCAGCGGCGCGCCGCCGGCCGAGGGCCCGTCAGTCGTGCGTCGGCGCCTGGGTGGTGCAGTCCAGGGCGACCCCCGTCGGGACCAGGCGCTCGACGGAGCCGGGCCGACCGCCGCTGACCACCAGCTGGGCGGCATCGAGGTAGCCGATGAAGAGCTGCTTGCCCGCGGGCATCGCCGCGGGGGTGAACACCAGGTCGACCCGCCCGTCGGCCTGCCGCTCGCCCCGCACGACCTGCGAGACCCCGGGGCCCGCGCCGTGGTCCAGGCTCGCGTCGTCGCCGGGGCCCACGCAGAACTCGCCGACCTTGACGATCACCGGGAGTCCGGCCTTGGCCAGCGCCGCCTGGAGGCCGGCGTGGTCGCTGAAGTACTTCTGCTTGTCCCAGCTGACGTGGACCGTGCCGTCCGTCTTGGTGTCCACGGTGAACGCGACGGTGTGGATGTGCACCGCCCCGCTCCCCGTGCTGTCCGCGGCCGTGGGCGGCGCGGTCGCCGGGTTGCCGTGGCTGTTGACGCCGAGCGCCAACCCGACCGCCGCCGCGGCGACGACCGAGACCTTGACGAGGCGCCGCCGCCGGGTGCGGGCCCGGCCCGCCGCGGCGATCCGCTCGACCGGGGCGTCCATGGTGACGCCGTCCATCGACTGCCGCAGGACACCGAGGACCTGCTCGTCGCCGACGGCCTCGCCGTTCGCGCTGTAAGGGATCATGACTTGACCTCCAGATTGTCCGTGCTCACGAAGTGGCCGCGCAGGGTTGCGACGGCCCGGGCCAGATGGGCAGTGACGGTTCCGGGCGCGATCCCCAGCGCCGTGGCCGTGGCTTTGGTGTCGAGGTCGAGGAAGACCCGGAACGCGATCACCTCGCGCTGCCGCTCCGGCAGGCCGCGCAGCGCGGCGAGCAGGTCGGGGTCCAGCCCCGGGTCCGGACCTCCGGCGCCGGGCACAACCTCCGGGGCGTCGGGGACGACGTCGACGGCGACCTCGCGCCGCCGTCTGCGCCACCACGACACCCGGGTGTTGAACGCGGTCCGGACCACCCAGGCGCGGGGCGCCGGGTGTCGGCGCACTGTGTGCCACGACGTCCACGCACGCGTGAACGCCTCGGCGACCAGGTCCTCGGCCAACTGCCGATCGCCCACCCCGGCCAGCACCGCCCGCAGGCAGACGTCGCGGTGGGCCTCGTAGAACTCGCTGAACTCCAGCTGCTTCACACTCCCAGAACGCTTCGCGGCCGCGATCCGCTTACCTGCCCCCGATCTCGTCCGGCGGCCGTCTGGCATGATCACCGCCGTGAGCAACGACACCTCCCACTCCACCCGGTCCGCCCAACCCGCCCGCACCAGGTACGTCCTGTTCGACGTCGACGGCACGTTGATCGATGCCGTCAGCAACCAGCGCCGGGTCTGGGCGACTTGGGCGCACCGGTACGAGCTGGACCCGGACGAGGTGTACCGGGTGGCGCTGCGGACCCGGCCGTTGGAGACCTTCGCCCAGGTCGCCCCGGACCAGGACCCGCACGCGTGCCTGGCGGCGCTGCACGAGTTGGAGGACGAGGACGTCCGCTCCGGCGTCTACGCGGCCTTCGACGGTGCGGCGGAGCTGCTGCACGGCCTGCCACCGGAGTCCTGGGCGCTGGTCACCTCGAACTACGAGCACCGGGTGCGCGGCCGCTTCCTGCGCACGGGCCTGCCGGTGCCGGGTCTGATCGTGGACGCGGCGGCCGTCGAGGAGGGCAAGCCCTCCCCGGTCCCGTACCTGCAGGCCGCCACCCGGCTCGGTGCGGACCCGGCCGACTGCCTGGTGGTCGAGGACGCCCCGTCAGGCGTGCTGTCCGGACTGCGCGCCGGGATGACGGTGTGGAACGTCAACACCGAGGTCGCGGTGGCGGGCGCGCACCGTCACTTCGCCGGCCTGCGCGAGGCGGTCGCGCACGTCCTGGACTTCGCGGCGGGCGGCAGCTGACGCTCCGGAAAACTCCTGCGCCCTCGAACGGATCATCGGATACCGTTCGCGGGTGATTGATCATCAGGGGGCGGAGCTGCCGGCGGAGCCCGGCGGCGAGCCGGGCGAGGAACCCGGCATGCGGGTGGGGCTCCAGGTGGTGGCCGCTCTGGCGCTGGGCGGGGTGGTGGCGGCGGGCCTGGTGCTGCTGCAGCAACAGCAGGCGGCCACCGGCAGGCCCGCCCGGGCGGCGTCCTGCAAGGCGGCGGAGCCGGACGACTCCCCCAGGTACCCCGCGCTCTGCGCCGCACTGAACCGCGCCGACCTGCCGGCGCTCGTCGGGGCTCCCACGGACCGGGTCACGGTGGCCGGTCCCGGGGTCGGGCACTGGACCGGTTCGGACGGCACCAAGCACGTCGTGCACAGCGCCGAGGTGCAGATCGGCCAGGTCTCCGTGCGCCTGACGGACGAGGACGAACTGGACGTGACCGACGCCGAGATCATCGGCTCCGCGCCGCACCACCGCACCCCGGTGCTGGGCCACCTCAGTACCACCTACGAGACGAAGACCATCGGCTTCACCCTCTCGCTCGGCGGCGGCAGGTCGGCGGCACCCGCGCCGGGCGGGGTGGCGCACAGCCTCGTGATCGGCAAGCACCCGGACGGACGGGGCGGTACCTACGAGTTCGCGATCTGGCGGCAGGACGACCTGCCCCCGGACGAGGCGACCCTGTACCGGATCGCCGAGGCGGTGCTGCCGACACTGCCGGGCTGGGTCGCGGGCAGCGCTGCCCCGAGCGCTCCGGCCGCCCCGGCGGACCAGTAACCTGCGGCCATGACGGAGCGGTTGAGCACGGTGGTCCTGATGTGCGGTCTCCCGGGGGCGGGCAAGAGCACGTACGCGCTGGAGCTGGAGCGGCGCGGCTTCGTCCGCCTGTCGATCGACGAGGTGGTCTGGCAGCGGCTCGGGCAGCGCGATGCCGGACTGGTGCTGGCCGAGGCGGAGTTCGACCGGCTCAAGGACCGGATCCGGCGCGAACAGCGGGCGGAACTGGTGGAGTTGATCCGGGCCGGGCGCGACGTGGTGGTGGACTACAGCTTCTGGAGCCGCGCCGCCCGCGACGACTACAAGGCGCTGGTGGAGAGCCACGGCGGCCGCTGGGAACTGGTCCACCTCAAGGCCGACCGGGCGACGCTCGAACGCCGCCTCGCGATCCGCAACGGCCGGCAGGACGCCAACGCCGTCACCGTGGACGAGGCCCTGTTCAGCCGCTACGTCGCCAACTTCGAGGAGCCGCACGGCGAGGGCGAGCAGGTCATCCCGCAGTCCTGAGGCCGGGGCCGGAGGACCGCCGACCCCGGTGGGCGCGGCCCCTCGTCGGCCAGTTCGGCCCAGAGCGTCTTGCCGGACGGCGGACGGGGCACCGTCCCCCAGGCATCGGCGAGCGCCTCCACCAGGAGCAGTCCGCGCCCGGACTCGGCCTCACCCGGTTGCGGAGGGAGCAGCGGGAGCCGGGGCAGCCGCTCACCCCGCGCGTCGGACACCTCGATCCGCAACTGGTTCGCGATCAGCCCGGGACAGGGCCCGAGCAGCAGGTGGACCTGGAAGTCCCGCCCCCGGACGTGACCGTGCGTCACCGCATTGGCGGCGAGCTCGGCGACGACCAGGATCGCGCGCTCGAACAGGTCGGTCCCCGGCTGCCACCCCCAGGAGGTCAACTGACGGGCAGTGGCGTGCCTGGCCTGCCGGGCCCCGCGCCGTGAGGACGGGAGCTGCCAGGCGGCGGTGAGCGCCACGACGGGGTGGATGTGGTGGGGAATTTCGGACTTCATGTCACCGAGCGTGCTGCACCGGGCGTACGCTGACCAGCGACGGAGCCGGTACAGAGGGTGCGCGTCCGAACACGGCACGCAGGGGTACTGGGTGGCGGACGCGATCGGGGCGGTGGGCGCGGTGGTGGAGCCGGTGCGGGACGAAGAGGGCTGGCGGTCGGAACCGATCGAGGATCCGGAGGAGCCGGATGACAGCGCGGCGTTCTTCCGTGCACTCGGAAAGCAGATCAAGCTCCTGCGGGAGCAACGGGGGCTGACACAGCGCCAGCTGGCCGACCGGATCGGCTACAGCGAGGACCTGGTCTCTTCGGTGGAACGCGGCCGACGCATTCCCCAACCCGAGTACCTGGCGACCGTGGACCGTGCGGTGGAGGCGGGCGGGCTCCTCTCGGTCACCACGGAGGAAGTCGCCAGGGCCAAGGCCAACGTCAAGCATCCTGCGTTCTTCCGCACCTACGCCAAGCTGGAGACCTGCGCCGTCGAGATGCACGAATTCAGCATCCAGAACATCCCGGGACTCCTGCAGACCGAGGAGCATGCCCGAGCGGTCTTCTCACTGCGCAGACCACTCCTCCCGGAGCAGATCATCGAGGAACGCGTGGTGGCGCGGATGGCCCGTCAGGAAGTCCTCGAGAAGTGGCCACCACCGGAAGCCACCTGGATCATCGAGGAGGCGGTGCTCCACCGCCCTGTCGGCGGACGCGAGATCCACGGCAGGCAGTTGGAGAAGCTGCTCCGCGTCGGCAGGAAGCGGAACGTCGAACTCCAAGTGATGCCCTTGGCCCGCACGGAACACGCGGGCTTGGGCGGGCCGTTCAACCTGCTCACGCCCAAGGGCAGACCGCAGATCGGCTACATCGAAGCGCAGAGCTTCAGCCATCTGATCAGGGACCCGGAAGTGGTCCGTATCCTGGCTGCGCAGTACGGCAGCCTCAGGGCTCAGGCACTCACACCTGCGGAGTCCCTGTCCCTGATCGAGAAGATGCTGGGGGACCTATGAACACTGCGGAACTCGCCTGGTTCAAGAGCAGTTACAGCAACAACGAGGGCGGCGCCTGCATCGAGATCGCCCCCACCCCCAGCACCGTCCACGTCCGCGACTCCAAGGACCAGGCCGGCCCCCACCTCACCGTCTCGCCGGCTTCCTGGACCGCGTTCCTCGCCCTCGCCGCCCGGCTCTGATCCGCCGGTCCGGGCGCGGTTCACCGCACCCGGGCCGCCAACTCCTCCAGGACCCGGTGCGCGTACGCGTTCTCCGGTGCCAGCTCCGCGACTGCCTGCCGGGCCTGCGCCAGGTGCCCCGCCTCGCCCAGCATCCGCAGCAGGCAGTACAGCGCGCTGCGGTCGCCGGCTGCCGCCCGCTCCCGCAACTCCGCGCCCAACCCGCGTTCCTGGTACGTCCGGTTGAGCCGGCGCCGGGCGTGGACATCGGTCCGGGCGAGTTCCGTGAGCTCCGCGAGCCGTCCCGCGTCGGCGAGCAGGCGCAGGTGCCACAGGTGGCTGTCGTGGGCCTGGTCGTCGACGGAGTAGCACTCCGCCCGCGCGCTCACCAACGCGATGGCCGCGTCCCAGTCCTGGCGGTCCTCCGCCGCGCGGGCCTGCTCGAACCACTCCATGCCACGAGTATCGCCCGGGGGCGGCGACCCTACCCCACCGGCCGGTACCCCGGCAGGGTCGCCCGCACCTGGTCCAGGTACGGCTGGATCGTCGCCAGCCTCGCCGCGTCGTGCGTGCGCACCACCCAGGTCGCGCTCTCGTACGACGCCGCCAGGTTGAGTTCCGGGTCCCCCGCCACCCCGCGCAGCTCGGGTGCGATGGCGCAGAGCATCCGGCCGACCGCGAGGATCGAGTCCTCGGCGGTGAACGGCGGTTCCGGCACGGCGCCCTGACGGTCGGCCGGCAGGTAGGAGCGCAGCACCCGCGGGGTCCAGCGGGCGATGCCGTACTCGTCCCTGGCCGGGTCGCTCAGGTTCGGGTCGAAGCCGCTCTCCGCCTTCAGGATCGCCGCGATCAACGCGGGGGTGACCTCGGGCTCGGGACAACTGGTGCCGGCCTCCACGATCAGGTCCCGGTACCGCGCGGGGATGTCGGTCCCCGGGCGCAGCCACCGCGCCGCACCCCGCAGCGGCGCCCGGTCGGCGGCGGTCACCGGGCGGGGCGCGGCGGTGTCCCCCGGCACACAGGCCTGGAACAGCAGCGCGAACACCACCACGGCCGCCGAGGCGAGCAGGCGCGGCAGCAGCGCGGGCCGCCGCGGCGGGCGCACCGGCTGCTGCACCCGCTGTCGCACCGGCTGTCGCACCGGCTGCACCGGCCCTTCGGCCGCTGCCGTCGGGGCCTGTGCCGCCCCGCTCCCCGCCACCGGGTCCGGCTCCGCCCGCGGGGCCACCGCCGGCGCGGTGATCGCCCGGTGGGTCTCGACCCGCCGCCGCTCCCACTCCTCCGGGTCCCCGCCGCAGGCCGTCACGAACGCGGCCAGCACCGCGTCGCTCGGCAGCCGCCGCCCGGCGGCGGCCTCGGCGAGCGTGGAGGCGGAATAGTTGGTGCTGGCGGCGAGCCGCAGGTACGGCGGGCTGCCGGCCCGGCGGCGCACCTCCCTCAGGTCGAGCGCGAAGAGCGCCAGCGGGCCGTCCCCGGCGTCGAGCGGCTGTTCCTGTCGTCCCACCTGCTTCTCCTCTCCCCGCCCCTGCGGGGCGCCCGGGCCGACCGTCGGCCGGCCCTTGTCCGACCTTTGTCCGGCGTTTGTCCGAGCAGGTCAGCGGTCCGTGACGAGCCGTCGGCAGCCGGGTTTGATGGGGCCCGGCCCCCGGTTCGCACGAGTCATGACAAGCATCCAACCCGGTCCGGGGAGCCGTGACCGCGCGTTCCACCGGATCTGCCGTGTGCGGTAGTTCACACACCGTCAGCAGCCGTTCACCGGTCCGACCGCACCGCCAACCCTCATGAACCACCTCATGAACCACCCTCAGGAGGACCCTCGATGTCCAACCCTTCCCAGCCCGACCGCGCAGAGCTCTCCCGCCGCTCGGTGCTCCGGGCGGGCGCCGGCCTGTCCCTGGGCGCGGGCCTGGTCGTCGCCACCGCCGGCTCGGCCGCCGCCGCGAGCGCCGTGCGGGGCACCGCCGCGCCGCGGGCCGTCACGCCGATGATCCAGACGGGCGCCGCGCTCTGCGACGGCCCGGGCGACTCGGCGAGTGCGCAGGGCCTGGGCTCCGGCGACCTCGGCATCCCCTACTTCCGCGCGCACGACAGCTCCTGGGGCTACGTCTTCGGCGACTCCTGGGCGCAGTCCGCCCAGCAGGGCCGTTACCTCGGCTCGCCGGTGATGCTGGCCCAGGCAAACTTCGACAGCTCCGGCGGCTCCCCGATCTCCTACAGCTGGGCGATGCCCACCGGCGGCCGGGCCGACCAGCTCTTCGACTACGCGCACCAGACCGACAACGGCTACGGCTGGGAGTTCAGCCGGATCCCCAACGACTGCATCGAGTTCGGCGGCCGCACCTACCTCCAGTACACCTCGGTGAACGACTGGAACCCGCCGGCCGGCCACGACGGTTCGCTGATGTCGGGCGTCGCGTACTCCGACGACTACGGCGTGACCTGGCAGGACTACCCCTACCACTGGGCCGGCGACCACCAGGGCGTCAACCAGTCCATGTACGGCATGTGGTCCTTCGCCGGGATCGATCCGGACGGCTGGCTCTACGTCTTCTCCAAGCGGTGGAACGGCACCCACCGCAACACCGGCGACGGCGGCGCGATCCAGCTGTTCCGGATCCGGCCGGACGACTTCCGGGCCGGCAACTTCGGTGCCCAGCAGAACTGGGCCTACCTCAACGGCTCCTGGCAGTGGACCACGGACGTCGGGCCCTCCGTCATCCTCTCGGGCAACGCCATCGGCGAGTTCTCGGTCAAGCGGATCAACGGCACGTACTGCATGAGCTACTTCGACGTGACCGACTACTCGATCTGCACCCGCACCGCGCCGCGGCCGGACGCCGTCTGGACCGCCCCGAAGGTGCAGATCGCGGGCAACGCCTCCTGGCCGCCCAGCCACTGGGGCCGGCCGCAGCTGCCCTTCCTGTACGGCGGCTACATCCACCCGGGCAGCGCGAGCGCCGGCTCGCTGACGCTGATCGTCTCGCAGTGGAACGGTCAGCAGGGGACCTCGCCGTACCGGGTGCTCCAGTACGACGGCATCAACCCGTGACCGCGGCCCGACCCACCTCCCGGAGCGCGCAGCTGCCCCGCCCGGGGCCGGGTCAGAGCTTGCGGTGCATGACGTGCAGGCCCACGTAGCCGTGCACCGGGTGGTGGAAGCCCTCCGGGAGGGTGCCCAGGACCTCGAAGCCGAGCGACTCGTAGAGGTGGACCGCCGCCCGGTTGCTCGCCACCACCGCGTTGAACTGCATCGCGCGGTAGCCGGCCGACCGGGCCCAGTCCAGGGTGTACCGGCACAGCGCGCGCCCCACGCCGCGGCCCGCACGGGCCGGGTCGACCATGTAACTGGCGCTGGCGACGTGCGAGCCGTTGCCCTGGTGGTTGCGGTTCATCTTCGCCGTGCCGAGCACCGTGCCGTCCTCGTCCACGGCGACCACCGTGCGGTTCGGCGCAGGCAGCATCCACCACTCGCGGCCCTGCTCCTCGGTGAGGTCGGTCGGGTAGGTGAAGGTTTCGCCCGCCGCGACGATCCGCTGGAAGAACGGCCAGACGGCGGGCCAGTCCTCGGCCCGGGCCTCCCTGATCACCACCCGACCGGGCACCCGTTCGTCACCGCCGGCCGGGCGGAGCCACTCCGCGAAGCCGCCCGCCAGCACCAGCTCCGCCAGCCGCGCGTACCCGGCCGCGCCCGGGTGCGCCCCGTCGGCGGCAGTGGCCTCGCCGACCCACACCTCGTCCTCGGCCAGCGCGCCCGTCACGTCCACGAACGGCACGCCCCGCTCGGCGCAGCGAGCCGCCAGCTCGGGGACCACCGCCACCAGCCGCTCCAGGTGCTCCGGTCCACCGCACACCACCGGCGGCGGCCCCACCACCAGGACGCGCAGGCCGAGTTCGAGCGCCCCGTCCAGCAGCTCCGTCACATTGCGCAGGAAGTCGACCCGGTCGACCCGGGGCGCGCCGTCCTCCCCCGGCATCGCGTCGTTGCTCCCGAGCGACACCACCAGGCGGTTGTCCGCCCCCGCCAGCAGCCGTGCCCCCACCTCGCCGCGCCAGCGCGCCAGCGCGTCGGCGGAGCTGTTGCGCCGGATGCCGAGGTTGAACACGCTGAGCTCGAACGGCTCGGCCACCCCGACCCGTTCCAGCACCCGCCCCACCCAGCCCCGGTACTCCGGGTCGCCGAGGCCCTGCACGAAGGAGTCGCCGAGGAAGGAGACCCTCAGATTGGTGATCATCGCGCCACGGTAACGGGCGGGCTGCCGGATGTCCCCCGGTTATCCCACGGCCGGCCGCCCCCGGGTCACAGCACGACGGCGAACGGTACCGCAGACGTGGTGCTCCTCATCCTCTGTGTAGGCAGTTCCGGAACGACACTCCGCGCAGCGCCACGGTTAGGATGCGGAGTACGGCATCGCGTGCCGGTCACCGACCGGGTGAGGCATGGAGGTGCCCGTGAGACTGCCTGACGGAGGCATTCCACAGATGTCCATAGAGCTGAACCACACCATCGTCTTCGCCCGGGACAACCGGAAGTCCGCCGAGTTCCTCGGGGACATCCTGGGTCTCGAAGTCGGCCGGGAGTGGGGGCCGTTCGTCCCGCTCACCACTGCCAACGGCGTGACCCTGGACTTCGCGAGCACGCCGGCCGAGCAGCCGATCGCCTCGCAGCACTACGCGTTCCTGGTCTCGGAGGAGGAGTTCGACGCCGCCTTCCGGCGGATCCAGGAGGCCGGAATCGCCTACTACGCCGACCCGTTCATGCAACAGCCGGGCCAGATCAACCACAACGACGGCGGCCGCGGGGTCTACTTCCACGACCCGGTCGGACACGGCATGGAGCTGATCACCCGCCCGTACGGCGGCTTCCCCGAGTCCTGACGGTCCGTCACTCGTGGTACACCGCCGCCGCCCACCGCGGTGGCGGCGGTGGCGGTGCGTCCCGCACCACCTGGGTGGGCGCGGGCGCGCCGACCGGGGCGACCCGCAGCGCGTGCACGAACTCCGCGCAGCTGGCGAACCGGTCGGCCGGGTCCTTGGCCAGCGCGCGCTCCAGCACCCCGTCCACCGCACCGCCCTGGCCGACGGCCGGCCGCGGCGGATCGTTCAGGTGGGCCCAGAGCAGCGCCATGTCGTCGTCCCGTTCGAACGGCGGGTGGCCGGTGAGCATCTCGTGCACCACGCAGGCCAACCCGTAGACGTCGCAGCGCCCGTCCACCGGTTTGCCCGCGATCTGCTCGGGGGCCACGTAGTCCAGCGTGCCGACGAACTGGCCGACCGTGGTGAAGCCGGTGAGCGAAAGCGACTTCTTGGTGAGCCCGAAGTCGGTCAGGTAGATGTGCTCGGGGTGCTCGCTGTCGGTGCCCTCGGCGACCAGGATGTTGCCGGGCTTGACGTCCCGGTGCACCAGGTCGTGCGCGTGGGCGGCGTCCAGCGCGGAGGCCACCTGGGCGGCGATCCGGGCGGTGCGCGGCACGGTCAGCGGACCCTCGCGGTCCAGCAGGGCCCGCAGGTCGCGCCCGACCACGAAGCGCATCGCGATGAACAGCACCCCCTCCGCCTCCCCGGCCTCGAAGACCGGCACGATGTGCGGGTGGTCGATCGAGGCGGCGATCCGCGACTCGTGCTCGAACCGCTTGCGGAACACGTCGTTGCGGGCCAGCTCGGGGGCGAGGATCTTGACCGCCACGGTCCGGCCGAGCCGCAGGTCGGCCGCGCGGTACACGCGGGCCATCCCGCCGCGGCCGATCTCGTGCTCCAGGCGGTAGCCGGCGATCCGACGGCCGATCAGGTCGGACGGGACCGTGGACACTACGGCTCACCGTCCGCCACGGCGAAGGTCCGCAACCGCTGCCCGTCGCAGTAGTACCAGCGCTTGGCGGCCGGGTCGAAGAGCCAGGCCTCGGCGCCGTCCACCACCGCACCGATCCGCAGGCCGCCCGCCCGGGAGGCGAACTCCTGGGTGGTGAGGCTCCCGTCGGCCAGCCGGTCGAGCAGCTCGCGGTAGCCGGTGAGCGCCGCCTGGAGCCTGGCCAGCAGCGGGCGCGGGTCCTCGCCCGGCCGCAGCTCGCCGTTGCCGGGCGGGTGCGGCAGGGTGAGCAGCAGCCGCCCGTCCACCCAGGTGTGCCAGCCGTTGGCGCACACCACCCGGGCCCAGTCGCCGCGCAGTTCGGCGAGCCGGACCGGCAGCAGCGGGTCCAGCCGGGGCGCCGTCCGGGCCGCGTCCGGCGCCTCCCAGCTGGGCAGCCCGCCGGGCGGGACCACGTGGGTGGGCGCGAACTCCGCCCCGGCCTGCGGCTCGCTCACGATCCCATCACCCACCGCATCAGCCGGCGCCGCATCCGCTGCAGGACCCGCCGGCTCACCGCCGCATCACCGCCGGCTCGTGCCGCCGCAGCAGGCGGGCCACCAGCAGCCCGTAGCCCACGCTCAGCACCACCAGCATCCCCATGTCGAGCAGCCAGGTCTTCGCGTCGTGCTTGAACAGCGGGTCGGCGGTCAGGGTCCCCGGCACGATGGCGTGCAGGTCCAGGGTGGAGGCCATCGCGGCCAGCGCCCAGCGCGAGGGCACCAGCCAGGAGAGCTGGTTGAGCACCGGCACTCCGTCGAGCCGCAGCAGTGCGCCGCAGAACACCACCTGGACGATGGCCAGCAGCACCAGCAGCGGCATGGTCACCTCCTCCTTGCCGACCAGCGCCGAGATGACCAGCCCGAGCATCATCGCGGTGAACGACAGCAGCGCGACCGCCAGCGTGATCTCGATCAGCGGCGGCATGAACACCCCGCTGCCGCCCTGTGGTTTGAGCTTCACACCGGCCAGCCCGACCATGGTCAGCACCACCGCCTGCACCACCGTGACGGTGCCCAGCACCACCACCTTGGAGCAGAGGTAGGCCGAGCGGGACAGTCCGACCGCGCGCTCGCGCTGGTAGATCACCCGCTCCTTGACCAGCTCGCGCACCGCGTTGGCCGCGCCGGTGAGCACGCCGCCGACGCAGAGCAGCAGCAGGGCGTTGAGCGCGGTGCTGTTGGTGAGCGCGCTGCCCGCCAACGCGTGCGCCATCGCGCCCATCACGAAGGGCAGCGCGATCATGATCGCCAGGAAGGTCCGGTCCGCGGTCAGCGCGGTGGCGTACCGGCGGACCAGGGTGCCGAGTTGGCGGTGCCAGCGCTGCGGGGCGGGCGGCGGTTCGGGGGCCTTCTGGGCCGCGGCGGGCTCGGGCGTCCGCGGGTGCGGCGCGGTCTCGGTGAGCGGGGCCACGTACCGCTGGTATTCGGGCGAGGAGCGGAACTGCCCGGACCAGTCGCGTTCCTGCTGGCTCTCGAAGGCCTCGAAGGCCTCCGGCCAGTGCTCGAAGCCGAAGTACCCGAGGCTCTCGTCCGGCGGGCCGTAGTAGGCGGTGCGCCCGCCGGGGGCGAGCAGCAGCAGCCGGTCGCACAGGTCCAGGCTGAGCACGCTGTGGGTGACCACCACCACGGTGCGCCCGTCGTCGGCCAGTGCCCGCAGCATCTGCATCACCGAGCGGTCCATCCCCGGGTCCAGACCGGAGGTGGGCTCGTCCAGGAAGAGCAGCGAGGGCTTGGTGAGCAGTTCCAGCGCCACGCTGACCCGCTTGCGCTGGCCGCCGGACAGGCTGGAGATCACCAGGTCGGCCCGCCGCTCCAGGCCCAGCTCGCCGATCACCTCGGTGACCCGGGCCTCCCGCTCGGCGGCCGCGGTGTCGTCGGGGAAACGTAGTTCGGCGGCGTAGCCGAGCGCGCGGCGCACCGTGAGCTGGGTGTGCAGGATGTCGTCCTGCGGCACCAGGCCGATCCGGCGGCGCAGTTCGGCGTAGTCGCGGTAGAGGTCGCGCCCGTCGTAGCGGACCGTGCCCTGGTCGGCCGGGCGCAGGCCGGTGAGCGCGCCGAGCAGGGTGGACTTGCCCGAACCGCTCGGTCCGGCCACCGCCAGCAGGGACTTCTGGCCGACCGGGAAGCTGATCGAGTCCAGCAGTCGGCGCCCGTCGGCCACCGTGACCACCAGGCCCTCGACGTCCAGGGTGACCTCGCCGGTGTCGGCGTACCGCTGCAGCTCGCCGCCGACCAGGCAGAAGACCGAGTGCCCGATGCCGACCAGGTCGGTGGGCCCGACCGGGGCCTGGATCACCGGCTGGCCGTTCAGGTAGGTGCCGTTGTGGCTGCCCAGGTCGGTGATCTGGTAGCGGCCGTCCGAGGTGGCGCCGAGTTCGGCGTGGTGGCGGGAGACCTGGAGGTCGTCGGCGAGCACCAGGTCGTTGTCGTGCGAGCGGCCGATCCGCACGGTGCGGGCGCCGGCCAGCGCGTGGACGCTGGTGGGCGGGCGGAACGAGCCGGTGATCGCGGTCAGCGCGGTCGGGCGGGGCTGGGCGGCGGGGCCGGGCGGGGCGGTGATCCGGGTGGGCGGCGGGGCCGGGCGCTGCAGGGTCAGCCCGAGCTCGGGCCCGTCGCCGGCACTGCCCAGGCGCAGGTGGTGGTCGGGGTGGTCGAGGTCGAGGCTCAGGTGCGCGATCCGGTGGCCGTCCTCGAAGGTCCCGTTGGTGCTGTCCAGGTCGTCGAGTTCCCAGTGCCCGTCCTCGGCGTGCAGCAGCGCGTGGTGCCAACTCACCCGGGGGTCGCTGAGGGCGATCTCGCTGACCGGGTCGCGACCGACGTGGTACGCGCGACTCGGGCTCAGTACCCGCGAGTCGCCGGCGGTCTGCAGGACCAGTTGCGGCGCGGTGGGCGCGGACGATCGCTCTCCCATGGTTCGACCATAGCCCCGGGGGGTGGGGGCAGCGATCGGTGGCAGCGGGCGGGCTGCGGCCCCTGCCCGACCTGGGCCAACTACGAGGCGTGATACTCTCGTCACGCAGAGCGCAGGAGACGGCTGCCGTCCCGTGCGCCACAACGTCCCCAGCAGATCCCCGGCTCGGCGAGGGTTGATGTCCACACGTGTCCACGCGTCCCCGCTCGCCGCACCGGTGCTGGCCGGGGCGCGGCTGACGGTCGCCGGGGGCGGTACCGCGGTGGAGCTGGCGGCCCGTCAGCTCGAGCTGCTGGGCTGCGCGGTGGAGCGCGTCGGCGGCTCGGCGGGGGCCGGGCGGCTCGGGTTGGACGGGGAGGTCGACTGCCGGATCGACTGGGCCGGTCCCGTCGCGCTGGCGCTGGCGAGCGAGGCGGACGTGCAGGCGGCCTGCGGGCTGGCCGCGGTGCACGGGCGGCGGTACGGACGGGCGACGGCGCTCGGGATCGAGTACGCGGGGGCGGTGGCCGGACTGCTCGCGGTCCAGGGCCTGCTGGCGGCGCGGCTCGGCGGGCGGCGCCGGGTGCGGACCTCGGTCGCGCAGGGCGCGCTGCTGGCGGTCGGGCAGTACCTGGCCTCCGGCGAACCGGCGGCGGCGGTGTCGGCGCAGGCGCCGCCGTTCGCCAGCGCGGACGGGGTCCGGTTCGAACTGGAGGCGCTGGAGCCGGAGCAGTGGCTGCGGTTCTGGACCGGCCTGGGCATGGGGCTGCGGACGGCGGGGCGGGGCTGGTCGGCGTTCCAGTTGCGGTACACCACGGGCACCTGCCTGCTGCCGGCGGAGTTCGGCACACTGACCGGCGCCCTGGCGTTCCGTCGGCTGCACGACCTGGCCGAGGCCGCGGGGGCGGCCGTGGTGCCGGTGCGGGCGGCCCGGTCGACGGGCGTGTCGGAACCGCCCTGGCGGATCACGGCCGCCGACGGCCCCGCGGCCGGGCCGCTGCCGCTGGCCGCCGGCCGGCTGCCGCTGCACGGTCTGACCGTGGTGGAGATGGCCCGCCGGCTGCAGGGGCCGCTGGCCGGGCAGGTGCTCGGGCTGCTCGGCGCCCGGGTGGTCCGGGTCGAGCCGCCGGGCGGCGACCCGCTGCGCGGCGTCCCGCCGATGGCGGGCCCGGTCTCCGCCCGGTTCCACGCGCTGAACCGGGGCAAGGAGGTGGTCGAGGCGGATCCGCGGTCGGCCGCCGGGCAGCGGACGATCCGCGAACTGATCGGCGCCGCCGACGTGTTCCTGCACAACCTGGCCCCCGGCAAGGCCGAGGTGTTCGGGCTGGGCGCCGCGGGCCTGCTCGCCGACCGCCCGGGCCTGGTGCACGCCTACGCCTCGGGCTGGGGCGAACTCTTCGGCGAGCACGCCCCGTTCGGCACCGACTACCTGGTGCAGGCGCAGAGCGGGCTGGCCGCGCTGCTCACCCCGCCGGGTCGGCCGCCGACCCCGAGCCTGCTCACGGTGACCGACGTCTTCGGCGGCCTGACCAGCGCCGTCGGCGTGCTGGCGGCCCTGCTCTCGCGGGCCGCGACCGGCCACGGACAGCGGGTGGAGTCCTCGCTCTGGTCGGCGGCCTGCTCGCTGCTGGCCACGGCTGCCGCGCCGGGGCGCACCGAGTTCGCGGCGCTCACGCCGGCCGAGCTGGCCGACGATCCGCGCTTCGCCGCGGCCGTGCACCGGGACGGCTGCGCACTGCCCCGCCCGCCCTGGGAGTTCCGATGACCGTCTGGACCACGCCGCAGGGCCTGGCACTGCCCGACCTGGTCCCCGCCGCGGTGCGCCGCGGCTGGGCGGCGGCCGGCCACTACCCGGACGCCGACCTGTACCGGCTGTTCCGCGAGCGGGTCCGGCGGCATCCGGCGCGGGCGGCGGTGATCACCACCGCCGCGCAGGCGTCGGAGCGGCTGAGCTACCGCGAACTGGACCTGATGGTGCGCCAGTTCTGCACCCTGCTGACCGACCGCGGCCAGGTCGCGCCGGGCGAGGTGGTGGCGGTCCGACTGCCGAACGGGGCCGCCGCCGTGGCCGCCGAGCTCGCCGCGGCCGCGCTCGGCGCGATCGCCCTCACCTTCCCCGACGGCCCCGGCAGCAGTGAGGCCCTGGCCCTGTTGCGCCGCTCCCGGGCCACGGCGCTGGTCGCCACCCGGGCGACGCACGAGCTGCTGATGAACCGTCAGCTCGCGGACCTGCGGGCGGTCTGCACCCCCGAGCAGGCCGGCTCGGCCGCTGCGGACGGCCCGCTCGCACCGTACCCCGCCCCCGACTCCCCCGCCCGGATCCTGGTCTCCTCCGGCTCCGAGGCCGAGCCCAAGATGATCGCCTACTCGCACAACGCGATGGCCGGCGGCCGGGGCAACTACCTGCGCTCCGTCTATGCGGGCACCCCGGCACCGCGCGCCCTGGTCCTGGTCCCGCTCGCCGCCTCGTACGGCTCGCTCGGCGTGGTCTCGCTGCTGCGCCACGGGGCCACGCTGGTGCTGCAGGACCGGTTCGACGCGGCCGGCGCGCTGCGCGCGGTCACCGAGCACCGGCCGACCCACCTGTTCGGCGTGGCCACCATGCTGCGCCGGATGACCGCCCTGCCGCCGGCCCCGGGCGAGGACCTCTCCTCGCTGCGGGCGGTGGTGGCCAGTTGCGACGGGCTGCCGCCCGAGCTGCTCGCCGCCTGCCTGGACCGGTTCGGCTGCCCGGTGAGCAACCTGTACGGCTCCTCGGACGGCGTCAACTGCCTTGCGGAGTACGGTGATCCGGCGGCGGACACGATGCTGCTGGGCCGTCCCGACCCGGCCGTCTGCGAGTTCGCCACGCCCGGTGCCGCCCCCGGCGAGCCGGGCGAGCTGTGGGCCCGCGGCCCGATGACCCCGCTCTGCCACGTCGGCGCACCCGAGCTCGACGCCGCCCGCCGCGACCCGGACGGCTGGGTCCGCACCGGCGACCACGGCCTGCTCACCGCCGACGGGCGGCTGCGACTGCTGCGCCGCAACAGCCAGTTGATCAAGCGGGGCGGCTACTCGATCAGCCCGGTGGAGGTCGAGCGGCACGCCGGCGCCCACCCGGCGCTGGCGGAGGCGGTCTGCGTCGCGGTGCCCGATCCGGACCTGGGCGAGCGGCTGTGCGTCTGCGTGGTGCCGCGCCAGGGCCACCCGGCGCCCAGCCTGCCCGAGTTGAACCGGTTCCTGGAGGGCGAGCGCGGCCTGGAGCGCCGCAAGCTGCCGGAGCAACTGCTCGCGCTGACCGCCCTGCCGCTGGCGGCCACGGGCAAGCTGGCCCGCCCCGCACTGGCCGCGCTGGCCCGGGCGGCCCGGACGGACCGCCCGGTGCCGGTCACGGCAGGGTGATCTCCACCCAGGGGCTGAGCAGGATCCCGGAGCCGCCGCGGGGGTGCTGGGCCAGCGCACCCTGGGCGTCCGTCAGCTTCTGGCTGGAGCTCTGGAAGAACTCCCACGCCCCGCCGCCCGCGCCCGGGATCAGTCCCCAGTACTGGTAGTGGGTCACCGTGAGGTAGACCCGCTTGTTGATGTAGTCCAGCACCACCTTGGTGTTGTGCTCCCAGTTGCTGCCGGTGGCGGTGTACTCGGCGAGGCCGCGCGGACCGGTGGCCGCGTTCTGGGTCGAGGAGCCGGCACCGCTCTGCGAGGTGGCGGTGTAGTGCTGGTGCAGCGCGTCGCCGTGGTCCGGCACCGTCCCGGCGAACCCGGTGTCGGGCAGCCGACCGTAGTCGTCCTGGTGCCAACTACGGAGCGTGCCGGGCTCGTTGGGGCTCTTCACCTGGCGGGCCTGCTCGTCGGGCGTGCGCTCGTCGATGACCACGGGCGACCCGGCCGGGGCTTCGAGCTGGAACCGCACGTCGAACAGCAGGTTGAGCAGCGGGCGGGGCAGCATCGTGGTGGCCTGCGGCCAGGTCAGCTTGGTCAGCGGCAGGTTGGCGCCGCCCCTGGGGTGGCTCGCCAGCCGCGGGTCCGACTGCGGGTGCCCCTCCTCCGAGACCACCGGACCGAGCGACTGGGCCACCGAGGCCCGCATGCCCTCGTCGTCGCCCCAGCGCGGCTCCTCCGGCTGCTGGGGCAGCGGGGTGTGCTCGTACCCCGTCTCCATCGCCGGCGTGGTCGCGTAGCGGGTCTGCGCGTTCGGGCGGGGAATGGAGGCGTCCCGGCCCTCCGGGCGGCCGGCGGGGTAGTAGTCCGTCGTGTAGACCAGGTTCTCGTCGGCCCGGAGGAAGGCGTTCACGTCGGTCACCAGCGCCGTCACCAGGGTGTAGGCGTCGGCCACCTGGTTGTCCCGCACGTGCGTGCGGACCTGCTTCAGACGTGCCGCGAACTTGTGGCGGGCCTGGTCGTAGCTGGGCAGGCCGACCGCCATCTTCACCTCGTCCTGCACGACCATCAGGACGTACTGGAGCATCTGCCGCTGGGTCATGGTCTGGGCGGTCGCCCCGATCCCCTGCGCGTACATGCCCGGGGTGACCTTGATGACCCGCTGCACCGCCACCGGCCCGGCGGCCCCCGGGTCGACCGCGCGCTGCACGGGGGCCTGCTCCGCCGCGGCCGAGGTCGGCAGCGCCATCGCCCGGGTGGCGTTGGCCTCGGCCGCCCGCTCGAACCGGTCGCCGGGGTCGCTGACGCTCAGCCCGTCGGCCGTCGGGGTGCCCGCCACCGGGCCCTGGCGCTGCTGGATCACGTGGGTGAGCTCGTGCGCCAGCGTGTGCTTGTCGGCGCCGCCCTCGCCGATGACGATCCGGTTGCCGGCGGTGTACGCCCGGGCACCGATCTCGGCCGCGGAGCGCTGCGCGGTGGTGCCCGTGTGCACCCGCACGTCGGAGAAGTCCGCCCCCAGCCGCGACTCCATCTCCTGCCGCACCGGCTGGTCCAGCGGGCGGCCCGCCCCGCTCAGCACCTCGTGCACCGCGGAGCGCTGGACCGGCGCGGATTCCTGCTGCGGGTGCCCGCAGTCGGCGCCGTGCTCGTGCCGGGCCCGCTGGACCAGGTCGGCCACGGCGGCGTTCCCCACCGCCCGCTGCAGCGCGAGCAGCGCGGCCGCGGACAGCGGTCCGCCGCCCGCGATCGCGGAGCTCACCGCCTCGCCCCCGACCGCCTTCGGCGCGAGCTGCTCCCCCGCACGGGGCCGGGTGCCGGCCGCCTGCCGGTCGGGGTCCTGGGCGTGCATGTTCTGGCTCCCTCTGCCACGGACGGTCGACGCTCCCTCATGCCTACCGCCCGCGCGACCGGCCCGCCAGGCCCCGAGGGACCGTCGCGGGGGCAGTGCTGATGCCCGTTCAGGCAGTCCGGACCGCTGCGCGGATGCCTCCCGACAGCCGAACCGGCCCCCCGTACTCGCGCTCGACCTGAGAGCCTGTATCGAACGGCTCGCCGACTCTCGCGCGCGGAGGACCCATGACCAACCCGGCCCCGACCGTCGACCAGGTCCTCGCGCGGATGCGGGAGCTCGCGCCGACCTTCCCGCCCGGGGACGGGGTGGGCGTGTTCCACGGGGTGTACCTCACCGTGACCGAGCTGATCGCCGCCCGGCTCGCCGACGGGTTCTTCGCCGCCCCGGCCGCGCTGGCCCTGCTCGACGGGCTGTTCGCCGGGCGGTACCTGGCCGCGGTGGACGCGGCGGCCGCCGGGCAGCAGCCGGTCGCCTGCTGGCGGCCGCTGTTCGAGCTGCGGGCGCGGGCCGGGATCCATCCGCTGCAGTTCGCGCTGGCCGGGATGAACGCCCACATCGAGCACGACCTGCCGCTCGCCGTGCTGGACGCGGCCCGGTCGCTGGGGCGGGATCCGGAGTCCTTCGACACCGACTTCCACCGGGTCAACGACCTGCTCGCCCAGGTGGAGGCGCAGGTCCGGCAGGAGCTGCTGCCCGACCCGACCCGGGCCGCCGAACCGCTGCTGCACGTGCTCGGCGTGTGGAGCATCGACCGGGCCCGGGACGCGGCCTGGGCGAGCGTGCTGGCGCTGCGCGGACTGCGCCCGCTGCCCCCGGCGTACCAGGCCTACGGCGCCGCGCTGGACGCCTCGGTCGGGATGGTGAGCCGGGCCCTGCTCACCCCGGTCGAGGCCTGAGGACCGCTCCGACCCTTGCCCGACCCTTGCCCTGAGGGGAAATCAGCTCCGCTTAAGGATCGGCGTATTGACGCACCACATTGGTCTCTACCAATGTGGAGAGCGCCGCGGCATGCCCCCACACCGTTCCCCCACGCCCGAGGAGGGCTCGCCCATGAGGCGCGTCACCCTGCCCACCGTCGTCGCCACCGCCCTGCTCGCCGGGGCGGCGCTGCCGCTGGCGCTCCCCGCCGCCGCGACGGCGGCCGCCACGGCCACCCCCGCCGATGCCGGCATCTCCGGCCTGGTCGCCACCCTGACCGAGCCGCAGAGCTGGTCCACCGGCTTCGAGGCCGACTACACCATCACCAACCACACCAACACCACGGTCAACTCCTGGACGCTGAGCTTCGACCTGCCCGCCGGGGAGACCGTCAGCGGCGCCTGGAACGGCACCCTGACCAGCAGCGGCACCCACTACACCATCAGCTCGCCCAGCTGGGCCTCGCCGCTGGCCCCGGGGGCCAGCGCACCCGTGGTCGGGATGGACGTCTCCGCCGCCGGCACCCAGGTGCTGCCGGGCAACTGCCTGATCAACAACCAGCCCTGCGCCGGCCAGCCCGCCGACAACACGCCGCCCACCGTGCCCGCGGGCCTGCGGGTGGCCGGCACCGGTCCGGACGCCGTCACGCTCGGCTGGAACGCCGCCACCGACAACGTCGGGGTGGCCGGCTACCGGGTCTACGAGGGCAGCGCCATGGTGGCCTCCACCACCACCGGCACCACCGCCACCGTCTACGGCCTGCTGGCCGGCAGCAGCCACACCTTCACCGTCACCGCCTACGACGCGGCGGGCAACGAGTCCGCCAAGTCCGCCGCGGTGACCGGGGTGGCCGGCAGCGGCAGCAGCGCCGGGGTGGCCGCACCCTTCGTGGACCTGGGCGCCTACCCGACCCCGAACCTGCCGCAGATCATCGCCGCCACCGGGCTCAAGCAGCTCTCGCTCGGCTTCATCGTCAACGGCACCTCGGCCTGCACCGCCAGCTGGTTCAACGCCTACGACCCGGGCACCGGCTGGGACAAGGCGGACTTCGACGCCGTGCGGGCGGTCGGCGGGGACGTCCGGCCCTCCTTCGGCGGCGCGAACGGCACCGAGCTGGCCCAGTCCTGCACCGACGTGCCGAGCCTGACCGCCCAGTACCAGAAGGTGGTCGACGCCTACGGGCTGGACCGGATCGACTTCGACATCGAGGGCTCGGCGGTCTCCGACCGCGCCTCCGTGGACCGCCGCTCGGCCGCCGTCGCCGCCGTCCAGGCCGCCCAGCGGGCCAAGGGCCGCGACCTCAAGGTCACCCTGACCCTGCCGGTGCTGCCCAGCGGCCTGACCGCCGACGGTGTGTACATCCTGCAGTCCGCCAAGGCCGCCGGGGTGGCCGTGGACACGGTGAACGTGATGGCGATGGACTTCGGCGACACCGAGGCCCCCAACCCGTCCGGGCAGATGGGCGCCTACGCGATCAAGTCGGCCCAGTCCACCCGGGCCCAGGTGGCCTCGGTGTGGACCAACCTGACCACCGCGCAGACCTGGGCGATGATCGGGGTCACCCCGATGCTGGGCCAGAACGACAACCAGAGCGAGGTCTTCGGCATCTCGGACGCCCAGCAGCTGCTCGCCTTCGCCCAGCAGAACCACCTCGGCGAGCTCGCCTTCTGGGAGGTCACCCGGGACGCCAACGCCTGCACCGGCGCCCTGTTCAAGTGCACCAACATCCAGCAGACGCCGTACCAGTTCTCCAAGATGTGGGCCGGCTACACCGGCTGAGCCCCGACCAGGGAACGGCACCGGGC
>NZ_JBHYKG010000021.1:0-48647 GCF_042741245.1 Kitasatospora sp. NPDC058965 | reverse complement strand
GCCACCCACCCGGCGTCGGCCGCCGTGGCGCCCGCGGCCGGCCGGATCGAGCCCGGCGTCAGCTACCCGGGCGTCGCGACGGCCTACGACGCCGCCGACGGCAACGGCGCCTGCTCGTTCGGCCCGACCGGCGGGGACATGATGGTGGCGGCGATGAACGTCACCGACTACGAGGTGTCCCGGGCCTGCGGTGCGTACGTGCAGATCCGTGCCGACCACGGGGCCTCGCTCACGGTACGCATCGTCAACGTCTGCCCGCTGCCCTGCGCGGTCGGCCAACTCGACCTGAGCCAGCAGGCGTTCGCCAAGCTCGCCGACCTGAAGGTGGGCCGGCTGGCGATCACCTGGACGCTGCTGAGCCCTGGCTCGGTGGGGGATCTCTCGATCCGGTACAAGCCCGGCTCCAGCCAGTGGTGGTGCGCGATCCAGGCGATCGGGCACCGGAACCCGATCGCGACGCTGGAGGTCCGGGCCGGCGGGAGCTGGCGGCAGCTGCCGCGCACGGACTACAACTACTTCCTCTCCGCCGACGGCACGGGGTGCGGCGGGTCGATCCGGATCACCGACATCTACGGGGAGCAACTGACCGTCGACCACCTCGGCGTCCAACCCGATGTCGTGCAGTCGACCGGCGTCCAGTTCGCCCGGCATTGAGCAGCCCGTCCGACTGCGGCCACCGGCCCGCCACCGGTGACGAGCGCGGTGCGGAGCCGCCATCGGGGCTTGTTATGCTGCGCCCTCTTGTTAACGCGCACACAGTAGGGAGAGGACGACCGGGGGAGATGCTCCTCGATGACACGTCCGCGGAGTTCCACGACTTCTTCGAACGCCATTACGCCGAACTCGCCCGGTTTGCAGCTCTGTTGACCGGTGAGGCGGACGCGGCCGACGACCTCGCCGCCGACGCCCTGGTCGCCCTGTGGCAGCGCTGGGACCGGTTGCGGGGCGCCGACCACCCGCTCGCCTACGCCCGCGGCGTGGTGGCCAACATGGCGCGCGAGCGGATCCGCAGTGCGGTCCGTGAGCGCCGCCGGATCGCGCTGTTCTGGTCGCGGGGGCCGGGGCCGGTGGAGGCGCCGGACACGGCCGCCGTCCTGGACGTCCGGGCGGCGCTCGCCCGGCTGCCGTTCCGCAAGCGGGCCTGCGTGGTGCTGCGGCACGCCTTCGACCTGTCGGAGAAGGAGACCGCCGCGGCCCTGGGGATATCCGTCGGAACGGTGAAGAGCCAGACCTCGAAGGGCATGGCGGAGCTGGTAGGGATACTTGGCGCACGAGCGGTCGGCGACTTGGTGGCAGGAAGGAGGATGCGGTGAACGAGGAGGAGACGGCCCAGCGGCTGCGGGAGGCCGCCCGGGCGCACCAGCCGGACCGCGCGCGGATGCTCGCCCGGGTCGAGCGCGGCACGGCCGGTCCCGCCGTCCGGCACCGGGTGCGGCCACTGAGGCGGTCCGGCCCCCGGTTCGTCCTCGGGTCCGTGGTCACCGCCGGCCTGCTGGCGACCGGCGGCCTGGCCGTGGCCGGCATCGTCCAGTCGCTGCCCACCACGACCACGGTCACGACGGCGCCCGCCACGCCGTCGCCGAGCCCGTCGACGGATCCGGCGACGCCGTCGCCCGCCACCCCCACCACGGGCGCGGTGCCGGTCGCGCCGCCGGGCAGCCCCCGCCCGAGCGCGTCGGCGACGGCCCAGGCGCAGAACGGACCGCTGTGGTCGGCCGGTTCGGTGGACGCGCACAGCACGGTGTACTGGGAGCAGAACAACCTCACGCTGAGGACGGGTCAGCAGCTGACCGCCCTCACGATCGAGATCCGGGTCGCCCAGACCGGGAACGTGCAGAGCACCGGCAGCTGGCGGACCCTGCCGAACGAGGACTTCACCGTCACCGTCCAGGAGTCCGGTGGTGTGCTGGTCTACCGCTGGGTGCTCAGGCCGGGCCTCACGGTGCCGGCCGGGCAGCACGAGTTCGCCGCCCAGTTCAACCACGCCACCGGCGTGCGCGGCGCGGCGGGGGACAGCTACCGGGTGGACACCCAGGGGCCGGGCGGCGCCGCCTCGGTCTGGGGCGGGTTCGGCGCGGGCCACTGAACTGCACGGCAACTGCACTGCGCGGCAGGGGACGTGCTCCCCGGCCGCGCAGTCGGTTCTCCGCCGCGGTCAGCCCACCTTGACCAGTTGCCACTGCTGCGGGCTGCCCCAGTTGACGGTCCACTGGAGCACGCCCTGGCCGTCCGCGCCGCCGTTGCCGTTGTCGATCGCCTGCCCGCTCACCTGGTTGGTCAGCTGGTAGAGGCCGCCGCCGAGCGCGACCACGGTCCACTGCTGCTGGTCGCTCCCGTTGTCGGGCTGCTGGACCACCGCGCTGCCGGCGATGGTGCTGTTGCCGTTGTCCAGGGCCAGCCCGCTGCGCCTGCTCACCAGCTTGAACCGGCCCCCCTCCAGGCCGGTCAGGGTCCACTGCTGCGTCGTGCCGCCGTTGGTGGTCCACTGCATCACCTGGCTGCCGGCGGTGCTGGTGTTGCCGTTGTCCAGCGCCTTGCCGCTGCGGGCGCAGATCAGCTCGTACACGCCGTCGGCGACCACCGCGGGCGTCCCGGTGACCTCGACGACGACCACCGAGTCATTGGCGTCGGGGGCGTTGGCGGGCACCGAGACGTTGATGGTCCCGCCGCTGACCGAGTAGGGGAGCGAGGTGGCGGGGTTGCTCAGCAGGTAGACCTTGGTGATGGCGTTGGAGATCAGCGGGAGCTGCAGGGTGCCGTTGCCCGGCCAGGTGAACACGTGCGCGAAGAGCTTGCCGCTCTTCTTGGTGAACCTCCCCCAGGACGGCCCTGCGGTGAACGGGCTGCCGGTGGTCCCGTAGATGCTGTCGCTGTTGACGGCCATCCAGCTGCCCAGTCCCTGCAGGATGGTGACCGAGCCAGGGGTGGGCGTGCCGTCGCCCTTGGGGCCGATGTTGAGCAGGTAGTTGCCGTCCCGGGAAGCCACCGTGACGAACTCCTGGAGGACGGCCCCCACGGACCGGTAGGAGTTCTCGGCCCAGGAGGTGTACCCCCACTGGCCGTTCATGGTGGCGCAGGTCTCCCAGGGGCGGTTCAGCGGCTGGGCGGGCACGGTCTGCTCCGGGCAGGCGAAGTCGCCCAGGCCCTGGTCGCGCTTGACCCGCTCGTTGACGACCAGGCTGGGCTTGAGGCCGATCAGGTAGTTGTAGAGGTCGATCCCGTCGGCCTTGGTCCACCAGTCGGTGAGGGTGGGGGTGGCGGGGTCGGCGCACCAGTCGCCGTCGAACCAGAGGATCGCGGGGTCGTACGTGGTGATCAGCTCCTGCAGCTGGGCCTTCATGTCGCTGATGTAGGAGGCCCGGGCGCTCATCGAGGCCATGTCGGTGTAGGTGGTGTTGTGGTCGATGGTCTGGGACCAGTGGTTCCAGTCCATGATCGAGTAGTAGATGCCGAACTTGATGCCGCGGGCGTCGCAGGCGGTCTTGAGCGCGCCCACCAGGTCGTCCTGGTAGGCGGTGTAGCCCGGCAGCGTGTAGCGCTTGGTGCCGGTGGTGTCGGTGAAGCCCGCGACGCCGGAGTTGTACATCGCGAAGCCCTCGTGGTGCTTCACGGTGAGGACCACGTACTTCATGCCGGCGTTCAGGGCGAGGTCGGCGATGGTGTTCGCGTTGAAGCCGGTCGGGTTGAACGGGGCCGAGACCTGGGTCTGGTAGGTGGGTTTGGTCCAGTTCTCGTTGGAGAACGCCCACTCGCCGTTGGCGTGGAAGCTGTAGGACCCGAAGTGGATGAACAGGCCGAACCGGGCCTGGGACCACCAGGCCATCTTCGACGGCACCGGGTACGCCTGGGCGTTGGTGGCCAGCGAGAGCTGGGGCAGACCGATGGCCATCGCACCCCCGGCGATGGCGGCGGTCCGGAGCAGCTGGCGGCGACTCAGGTCGGTGGGGGGCATGTGCGGCTCCAGGGAGGGCGTGCTGCTGACCGGTGGGGGCGGAGCGCCGGCGCACCGGGAGCCGACCTGACGGTGGACGGGCTCCCCTCGTCGACCGGGCGGCTCGCTGTATCGAGGACCTTACGAGCCTGCAACCTGGTCGACAAGAGGGAGGTCCGATGAATCACTGAGACAAGTGGGGTATTTGCGGCCTTTTAGCGTGAGGCGGACGCTAACTCATGCTCAGTGATGGGATGTATGGCGGCCCGAGGGTGGCTCAGTCCGCCACGAAGACCCGCACGTCCCAGGCGCCCAGGTGCACCGTGGTACCCGCGGGCAGCGCACTGCCGTCCAGCACATCGGCCAGGTCGACCGGGGTGCGCAGTTCGGCGGGCTGCCGGCTCCAGTTGTGCACCACGTGCACCCGGCGCCCGTCCGCAGCGGTGCCGGTGGTCGCGGTGACGGAGACCGGCAGGTCCCGCCAGCCGCTGACCGGAGCCGGGGCCAGCCACTCGGCCAGCGCCCGGGCGAAGCTGCGCCCGGGCGCGGTGCCCACGTAGGTGATCCGGCCCGCACCGTGGCGGCGGGTGGTCACGGCCGGCCAGCGGCCGAAGTGCGGGTGCTCGTACGCGGCGAGCACCGTGGCATCGGTGGTGGTCAGTCCCTCCACCCAGTGGGTCGCGGTCGCGTCCCGGGGCAGCGTCAGCTCGCTTCCCGGAGCGGGGCGGACCGGCAGCGGCGCCGACAGGTTGCTGAACTCGTCGTACCGGACGCCGGCCGCCGCGCTCAGCCGTGGCGGGGCGGTCTCGTGCCGGGCCCGGGCCTCGTGGTCGGCGTAGCCGGTGCGCGGGCCCAGCACCAGGTGGCCGCCGGACCGGGCGTAGGCCGCGAGCCAGTCGAGCATCGAGTCCTCGGCCAGGTAGAGGGCGGGGACGACCAGCACCGGGTGGCGCTGCGCGGCCAGGTCGGGCGCCACCCCCTGCCGGCCGACCCGGGCGTCGTGCAACTGGCGGGTGTGCAGGATCCGCACCTGGCGGCCGGCCTCGAACGCGCCGCGGTAGAACGGGTCGAGGAGGCGGTGGTAGGAGGCCGGGTCAGGACTGCCGTCCGGCCTGGCCAGCGGCGGGTACGTCTGCATCAGCCACTTGCTGGGCATCGAGTAGAGCACCGCCAGGTCGGCGTCGGGTTCAAGCCCGGCGACCAGGGCGCCGGCCGTCTCGAACTCGCCTCCCAGCCCGGCGAGTTCGGCGTAGACCCGGCCGGGCCTGCCGCTGTGCGGCAGCACGCCGCCCCAGTACGTCTCGGCGCCGAAGTGCAGGGTGTGCCAGTGCCAGTACTCGATCATCCGTGCCCCGCGCGCCACGAAGGCCCAGGCGGCCTGCCGCCACTGGCCGTCGAAGGCCGGTCGGTTGTCCGAAGTGCCGCTGATCGCCTGGGCGTTGGTCTCGGTGAGCAGGAACGGCTCCTGCCGCGAGGAGTAGATCCGGTCGGCGCTCTGGTACAGGGCCCAGACGCCGGTGGTCTTCCACTGCTGCTCGTGCCCGTCGGGCGTCGGATCGGGCAGTGCGAGGGCGTCCTGCATGTCGTAGTACGGATTGCCCGCGGTGACGTCCAGGGCGTCCGTCAGTTCGTCGTCCTCGACCGCCGGGTGCCCGTAGGCGAGGCAGGTGGTGACGAACTGGTCCGGGCGGGCGTACTCCCGCACGATCGTGGCCTGCCAGGCGATGAACTCGGTCACCTGGCGCGCCTGGAAGGCCCGCCAGGCGACGTCGTACTGCGGCTGCTGGTTGCGGTCCGGGGTCCACAGGTCGGCCCAGTCGGTCAGCCGGTGCGACCAGTGGACCAGGCCCCACTCGCGGTTGAGGGTGGCCACGTCCCCGTACGCGTGCCGCAGGTGGTCGACGAAGCGCTGGAAGACGCCGTGGTTGTGCGGCAGGTGCAGACCGGGCTCGTTGTCCACCTGGTAGCCGATGACCGCCGGGTGGTAGGCGTAGCGGGCGAGGACGGCGCGGACAACGCGCTCGGCGTGGAACCGGAAGGCGGCGTGGGTGAAGTCGGCCTCCTGGCGCCCGCCCCAGCCCATCCGCTGCCCGGTGGACCGCTCGGTGGCGATCTCCGGGTAGTGCCGGGCCAGCCACGGCGGCACGGCGTAGGTGGGGGTGCCGAGCACCACCGAGATGCCGCGCTCGTGGGCGGCGTCCAGGGCGGGCTGCAGCCAGTCCAGGTCGAATCGGCCGTCCTCCGGCTCCCAGGTGGACCAGACGGACTCGCCGACCCGGATCACGGTGAACCTCGCCTCCGCCATCAGGTCGAGGTCTTCCTCTAGTCGGTCGTACGGCTGGTACTCGGGGTAGTAGGCGGCGCCGAACAGCACGCGCGGGGGCAGCGGGACCATGGATTCACCTCGGGGCGTGACGGGGCCCGGCGGCCGGAATCGGCAGCCGGGCCGGGCGGAGCGAGGACGGGTCAGGAAGCGGTACCGGTCACCGTGCTGCCGGAGCGGACCACCTGGTAGCTGACGGTGGCGCCGCTCCAGAAGTGGACGGTCAAGGTCGCCGGCACGCCGTCCTTGAGCGAGTTGAGGAAGTCCGGCTTGAGGACCAGTGCGTTGTTCGCGTAGTCCGGCGCGAACGCCGAGTTGAACGCCTGGAAGGCCGTCCAGCTCGCCGAGCCGGCGTTGCTGCCGTCGGCGTACTTGGACTCGATGGTGGCCAGTTGGTCACCGTGGAACTGGGTGGGGATGGTCAGCCCGGTGGTGGTCCCGGTGGCGTCGGCCGCCACCGGAGTGTCGAAGGAGACCACGTGCAGCTGCCACGGCTGCCCCTGCGAGTAGCGGACCTGGAGGGTCGCGTCGACCCCGTAGGCGCGGTCGCCGGCCAGCCGGGTCAGCGCCCGCGAGGTCAGGGTCAGCCGGTCGCCGCTCAGGGTGTAGTCGAGGTAGGGGATCAGCGGTCGGTCGCCCTGCCACAGGCCGGTGAACCACTGGCCGTTGCCGTTGAGGGTGATGGTCTGCGCCGGGATCGTGCCGGTGTGCGGCACGAAGAGGTTGTCGGTGGAGGCGGTGCCCGAGCGGGTGGTCCAGGAGGTCTTGATCAGCGCCATCAGGTCGGGCTCGCGCCAGGCCAGGTTGGTGCGGTCCAAGTAGTTCGCGTCGTCCCACAGGGCGCTGGTGACGCCGTTGAGCCGGGCCTGGTAGTTGATGTCCTCGTAGTACTTCAGCAGCTCGCCCTGCTCGACGGTGCCGGAGTTGGGCTCGCTGAGCAGGCCGTACTCGCCCAGGTAGACCGGTATGCCCTTGCTGACGAATTCACTGTGCAACAGGGCGAAGGTGTCGCTGGTCATCTTCTGGTTCTGCGCGTCGTACGTGGTGCCGCCGGCGATGTTGA
This sequence comes from Kitasatospora sp. NPDC058965, assembly GCF_042741245.1. Taxonomy (NCBI): domain Bacteria; kingdom Bacillati; phylum Actinomycetota; class Actinomycetes; order Kitasatosporales; family Streptomycetaceae; genus Kitasatospora; species Kitasatospora sp. NPDC058965. The sequence goes on along the minus strand of NZ_JBHYKG010000021.1, from coordinate 41,330 downwards.
CGCTGAACGGGTAGTAGCCGTAGTAGTGCACGGTCGCCACCAGGTTCCTGTCGTGCAGGGAGGCGATCTCGGCGTTCAGGTCGTCCATCAGGGGCTGGGACGGGGTGCAGCCCTGGGTGGGCAGGACCAGCAGGCGGTCCTTGTTGCCCCCGCCGGAGTTGCGCACGACGGTGAAGAACGAGGTGTTGAGCTCGTTCATGTACTGGGTCTTCTGGGCGTCGGTCGCGTTGTTGAACTGCGGCTCGTTGACGCTCTCCAGGAGCAGCTTGCGCGGCTCGTCCTTGAACTCGGCGGCGATCTGCTGCCAGGTCGAGTCGAACCGCGCCATCACGGAGTCGTGGTCGGTGGCGATGTTGGCGATCCACTGCCACGAGTCGTGGTGGACGTTCAGCTCGACGTACAGACCGTCGGACAGTGCGAGGTCGACCACCTGCTTGACCCGGGCCAGGTAGGCCGCGTCGATCGTGTAGGGGGCGGTGGTGGACTGGTGCGGGTACCAGGTGGCGGGGATCCGGACGCTGTGGAAGCCCTGGGAGCGCAGGTAGTCGAAGAGCGGCTTGGTGGTGAGCGGGTTGCCCCAGGAGGTCTCGTCGGGGATGGCGTCCAGGGTGTTGCCCAGGTTCCAGCTGGGCTGCATGGCGGCGACGGCGGCCATCGGGTCGCGCGGGGCCGGTCCGAAGGCGGCACCCGACCGGTCGCCCTGGTGGTCCTGGTCGGCGAAGGCGGTGCCGCCGGTCAGGCCGGCGGCGGTGGCCACGGCCACCAGCAGGGCGGCCGACCGGCCGAGCCGGCGGCGGGCGGTGCGGGGAGCGGCGTTCATCGTGTGGTCCTTCTCGTGGGCGTGGTGGGGGATGCGGCGGTGCTGACGACCGGTCACGACGCGTGCTGCGACTCGTAGTCGAACCAGTCGAAGTGGACGGTGCCGGCGGCGGCGTACATGCCGACGACCCGGCCGGTGAAGCCGCCTGCCACCTCGGTGGACAGGTAGCGGCCTTCGAGGGTGCCGAGCACGGTGAAGGTGCCGTCCGGCTCCTCGACGCCGAAGGAGAGGAGATCGGGGCCGGAGCGCGCCTCCCGCGGCGGGTCCTGGGTGATGTCGATGCCCAGGACCACCGGTCCGGAGGGGAGCGGCCGGGTGGCCACCTCCGTGCGCAGCGGTCCGATCCGGGCGAACACCGTCACCTGCTCGGCGTCCGCCTCGATCTCGTAGTGGTGCTGCTCGTCCAGCCGCACGACCAGGCCGCCGCGACCGGCCGCCGGGTCGAGCAGGGCACGCACCCGGCAGGACAGGTGCTGCTGGCGCCGGCCGACGAACACCAGGTCGGGCTCGTCCGGCGAGGCACCGGCGGCGTGCAGGGTCAGCCAGCCGGCCCGCTCCTTGGTGGAGCACAGCTCGGCGGGCCGCTCGCGCACCGAGATCCACCGGTGTGCCAGCTCGGCCTGGTCGAAGTCGTCGCGGGCCGGGAGCGCCGGGCCGGGGTGCAGCGGCCAGGCGGGGGCGGGCAGTTCGGGCGACACCTCGCCCACCACGGGCCAGCCGTCCACCCAGCTCACCGGGGCGAGGAAGGTCTCCCGGCCGAGCACGTGCCAGCCGGGGGTGCCGCCGCCGGGGCGCACGCCCAGCAGCACCATCCACCACGAGCCGTCGGGGCCCTGGACCAGGTCGGCGTGGCCGGTGTTCTGGATCGGGTGGTGGGTGCTGCGGTGGGTCAGGATCGGGTTGGCCGGGCACGGTTCGAACGGGCCGGTCGGCGAGTCGCCGCGGGCGATCGAGACGCAGTGGCCGCGCTCGGTGCCGCCCTCGGCGATCAGCAGGTACCAGTACGCGCCGATCCGGTACAGGTGCGGCGCCTCGGGGGCCTGCGCGCCGGGCGCTCCGGACCAGGTCCGCTCCGGCTCGCCGAGGGTCTCGCCGGTCACCGGGTCGAGGCGGACCTGGCTGATCCCGGCGACGGTGCACCAGCAGGTGCCGTCCTCGTCCCAGGCGAGGTCGGGGTCGATGCCGGGCACGCCGGGCAGCCGCAGCGGGTCGGACCAGGGCCCGGCCGGGTCGGTGGCGGTGAAGAGCAGGTTGCCACCGTCGCCCACGTTGGTGACGATCAGCCAGAAGCGGCCGTCGTGGTGGCGCAGGGTGGGGGCGTAGATGCCGGCGGAGGAGGGCATCTCGCGCGGCAGGCGCAGCTGGCTCGGCCGGTCCAGGGCGTTGCCGATCTGGGTCCAGTTGACCAGGTCCCGGCTGTGGAAGACGGGGATGCCGGGGAAGTACTCGAAGCTGGAGCAGACGAGGTAGTAGTCGTCGCCCACCCGGCAGATGCTGGGGTCGGGGTGGAAGCCGGGGATCACCGGGTTGCTGACGGTCTGCTGCGCCTGGTGCTGGCCTGACACGGGGTCGGTTCCTCTCGCGGGGTCGGTGCTCGGGGTGGTGCCCCGACCTTTGGGGGCGGCCGGGGCACCACGGATCGTTCGGGCTCAGCCGGTCGCGCAGGTGGCGCCGTTGAACCAGAAGGTGGGCGGGTCCGCATCACTGCTGGACCAGGTCGTCTGGAAGACGAACGTGACGCTGCCGCCTTGGGGGAGGGCAGCGTTGGAGGGCAGGTTCACGGCGTTCACGCCGGGGCCGCTCTGGGAGATCGTGGTGCCCCAGGCGTTGGTGACCTTGTTGTCCCCGGCGAAGTTGAAGCCGAGGTCCCAGCCGTTGACCTGGCCGAGGCTGTTGTTGGTGACGGTGACCGTGGCGACCATGCCGCCCGGCCACTCGTTCTTGTTGTAGACGACCCGGCAGGGCGCGTTGGTGGGGTGCACCTGCACGACCGTGATCCCGTAGGCCGGGACGGTCTGCGCGGTGGCGCTGCCGGTGGTGGTGGAGCCGATCGAGGTCGCGTTCTCGAGGTAGGAGTAGACGGTGGGGGTGGCCGACGACGGGGTGAAGCCGGCGTAGGAGAGGCTGACGGTGGCGGCGTTGTGGGGGTCCTTGTTGATCAGCATCACGTCCACGTCGCCGTCGGCCCGCCGCACGGCGTGCGCGGAGAGCAGCGAGGTGGAGGCGGCGGCCTTGACCAGCGTGTCGCCGGGCGCACCCAGCCTGCTGATCATCTGAGTGCCGTAGTAGGCCGGGAAGGGCCGGTCCAGGCTCCCCTCGCAGGGGGAGCTGGCCACCAGGCCGTAGTCGGCGTAGTCGGTGGCGCCGTCCACCGTGCTGTTCCCGGAGCAGTCGGTGCCGTTGCGCAGCGCCCACCAGTCCACGGTGAAGGCGCCGTTCTCCATCCAGGTGAGGTAGGTGTCGGGGGCGAAGAGCCCGTTCGGTGCGGTGTCGCGGTAGCTGGTGGCGTTGGCCTCGGTCACCGCGAGGCCGACGTTGGCGGCGTTGCTGCCGGCGTACTGGTTGATCAGCGAGCGCACGGTGCCGGCGATGTTCGGGATCAGCGCCTGCGGCTTGGTGAGCAGGTCGGCCTCGCTGGTGCTGCCCGGGTAGGTGTGCACGACCACGAAGTCGATCTTCGTCCCGGCGATGGACAGGACCGTGTGGTTCCAGTCCATCGAGTCGCCCGGGCCGGTGATGCCGTCCGGCCAGCCACCAGGGGTGGTCAGCACGGCGCCGACCTTGATGCTCGGGTCGACCGCCTTCATCGCCGAGACGTACTGGACGAGGTTGTCGGCGTAGGTGGTGGCGCTGTGGCTGCTGTGGGTGTCGTACTCCCAGCCGCTGCCGTTGCTGTACTCGCCGTTGCCGTAGACCTCGTTGCCGACCTCCCAGTACTTGATGCCGTAGCCCTTGGTGACGTTGGCGTACTGGACCCAGGCAGCGGCCTCCTGGGCCGTGCCGGAGCCGTAGTTGACGGTGATGATCGGCTGCGCGCCGGCCGCGCGCGCGGTGCCCATGAAGGCGTCGAAGCCGGTGTTCGGAGCGACGTAGGCGCCGCCCGAGGCGGTACCGGTCTGCCAGTGGTAGACGTCGGAGTGGCTGCCGCCGGGGTAGCGGAGCGCGCCGATGCCGGCGGTGCTGACCAGGCCGGAGGTGTCGGAGGCGTTCATGGTGGCGTCGAACACGGCGACGTTGGTGCCGACGCCGGTGGTCGGGAGGACGGCCACCTGCTGGGCCGCGTCGACCGACACGGACACGGTGGTGGTGGCCAGCGCGGGCGGCGCGACGGCGGTGGTGGCGCCGGCGAACGCCAGGGTCAGGGTCGCGGCGAGTGCGACCGTGCGGCTAGGGCCTGGGTGGAACGACCATCTCATGTTGTCCCTCCATGGGGATGGCGTCGTCCGGGTGGTGATGGACTCCCGTGGTGGTGAACGGTGGGCCCGGGGCGGCTCGCCCCTCGGGCGCGGACTGTGCGTGCGCGTCGGCTCCACCACGGGCAGGGGGAGCCCGGGCCCGCAGGTGTTGATGCATCGTCAGTTCCTTTGCGTGTGAGGGTGAGAGAGTTTCAGTAGGACGGCGGACGGTGCGGCGGGCAGCGTCACGGTCAGGTCGGCGCGGTCCGGGCGCCAGCTGCTGACGGCCGCCGAGGCGGCCGGGTAGAGCCGCTCGGTGCGGACCTCGGTGCCGAGCAGGCCCGGCAGGTGCAGCGTGGTGGTGGTCCCGGCGCCCGGGCGGCGCCACACCGTGACGTAGGTGTGGTCGGGGGTGTGCAGGGCCAGCGCGATCCACGGGTCGTCCCAGGCCGGCAGGCCCAGCGGCCAGGACGGCACGGCCTGCGGCAGGTCGGCCCGCAGCGACTTGTGCACGGCGACCGCCTCGTGCACCAGTGCGCTTGCTGCCGGGGAGAGTTCGGCGAGCCGCCCGGAGAGGTGGATCCGGCCGAGCAGTGCGTTGGCCATGGTGAAGGCGACCTCGTCGAGCGAGTCCGCGGGCTGCGGGTAGGCCCACACGGCGCCCTGCTCGGGGGTGACGGCCGTGGGCGCGGCGGCCGCGATCGGCGCGTACAGCAGCAGGTCCTGCTGATCGCTGGTGGACTGCAGCTGCAGTCGGGAGAGCAGCGCCTGGTCCATCCGCATGCCGCCGGAGGCGCAGTTCTCCAGTACCAGGCCCGGGTGCCGGTCCAGGATGCCGTCGAGCCAATCGAGTTGGGCCCGGTTGTGGCCGAGCAGGCCGGCCGCCGGGACCTCCCCGGAGTGGGCGCTGGTGCCCGACCCGGGGTCGGTGTTGTGGTCGAGCTTCAGATAGCCGATGCCCCACTCGTCGACCAGGCGGTCCACCACGGTGTCCAGGTGCTTGCGGGCGGCCGGGTGGCGCAGGTCGAGGTGGTAGCGGCCGCCGCCCTCCTGGACGCGCTGCCCGTCGCGGCGGAAGAAGGCCTCCGGCGGCAGCGCCCCGGCCATCGGGCTGGCGACCCCGACCGCCTCGGGCTCCAGCCAGAGCCCGGGGACCATGCCGCGCTCGCGGATGCGGTCCAGGACCTGGTGGATCCCGCCGGGCCCGGGGAACCGGGTGACCGACGGCTCCCAGGCGCCGACCGTGGTCCACCAGCCGCCGTCCTCGTCGTTGTCGTACCAGCCGGCGTCGATGACGAAGTACTCCGCACCCGCGTCGGCGGCCGCGTCGACCAGTGGCAGCAGCTTGGCCGTGGTGGGATCGCCCATCAGGCAGTTCATGTAATCGTTGAAGATCACCGGCAGCCGCTGGTGGTCCGGGTGCGGCCGGCGCACCAGCCGCCGGTAGCGGGTCAGCGCGGCGAACGCGTCGTCGGGGCCGTGCCGTCCGAAGGCCAGGGCCACCGGCACCGTACGGAACCCCTCGCCCGGTGCCAGGGCGTGGCGCCAGCCGTGGTCGGTGTCCTCGGGTCCGTACAGCGCCGCGTAGGCCGTGTCGGCGCGCTCCCCGCACTCCCAGCGCCAGCCGCCGCCGTTGTGCTCGATCTGCCAGACCCAGCTGCGCCCGGTCCGACGGTCCGTCAGCCCGCCCATCGGCAGCCGGCCGCAGCTGGACCAGACGCCGTGCCCGGCCAGCACGTGGGTGCCGCGGCCGGCACGGAAGTCGAGGGGGCCGCGGAAGGCGGGTGAGGTGGTGCGCAGCGGGCTGCGCTGCCAGCGGCACTCGGCGAACCAGTCGTTCTCGGCCCACAGCAGGTCCGCGGCGCCCAGCTCGGTGGGGTCGCCGCCGGTGAGGCAGCCGGCCACCAGGGAGCTCACCGACTCCAGGTGCACCGTGTCCGCCCCCTCGTTGCGCACCAGCACCTCGCTGCGCAGCACCGGCAGGCCGTCGGGCGTGCGGTACCGGGCCTGCACGGCCAGCCCGGTCTGCGGGTCGTGCAGGTCGACGGTGAGCACGTGCCAGTCGCCCTCGCGGCTCGCGCGGTGGGCGCGGTGGCGCAGCCGGGCGCCGGTGGCGGTGTCGACGAGGTGGCGGCCCGACCAGTGGCGGCCGTGGCCGGCCGTCGTCAGTTCCACCAGCGGCAGCGCGGCGCCGGGGCGCGGGCCGCCGACCGCCCCGCCCGGTGCGCCGAGGCGGACCAGGCGGGCGGCGCCGTCCTCGCCCAGGGAGATCTCCAGCTCAAGGGCTTGGTGGCCCCAGCCGACGGTGTGAGCGTTCACAACGATCCTCGCAGGAGGGTGGTGGCAGTGGTGGGAGGGATCAGTGCGCGCGCAGCACCGCGCAGCCGCCGGGCGCCAGTTCGCTCGCCCGCGCACCGGTCAGCAGGTCGTTGGCCGGCTCCGGCAGCGGGACCGCCTCGGCCCGGTGGTTGATCAGCACGTGCCAGCGGCGGCCGTCCGCGGCGTGCCGGGTGACCGCCTCGACGCCGTCCGGCAGGCCCGGCAGCTCCGGGCCCACACCGCTCTCCGCGAGCAGCCGGGCGGCCAGGTCGGCGTAGCCGGTGTCGTCCAACCGGGTGGAGAGGTACCAGGCCTGCCCGGCGCCGAACCGGTGGCGGGTCAGCGCGGGGCTGCCGGCGAGCATGCCGTGCAGGTAGGTGGCGAGGGTCTCGGCGCCCTCGGTGCGCAGCGATTCGCTCCACACGGTGGCCCTCGTGCCGTCGGACAGCACGATCTGCTCGTGCTCGCGGAGCGGGCGGTACTCCTCGACCCGGATGCCCAGTGCCTCGCGCAGCGGCGCGGCCGGGTAGCCGCCGAGGTGCGAGTGCATCCGTTCGTCGACCGCGCCGGCCGCGTGCTGGACGAGCAGCGTGCCGCCGCCCTCGACGTAGCGGCGCAGGTTGGCGGCGCCGGCGTCCGAGAGCAGGACCAAGGCCGGGGCGAGGACCAGGCGGTAGCGGCTCAGGTCGTGCTCGGGGTGGGCGAAGTCGGCCGTGACCCCGGCGTCCCACAGCACCCGGTGGGCGCGCTGCAGGGGGCCCAGGTAGTCGAGCTCGCTCGACGGCAGGCCCTGGACATCGGTGGCCCACCAGGCGTCGGAGTCGTGCAGCACCGCGGCCCGGGCCAGCACGGTGGAGCCCGCGAGCTCGGCCAGGCCGGCCACCGCCTCGCCGAGGGCCGTCACCTCGCGGAAGGTCCGACTGTCCGGCCCGGCGTGCGGGACCATCGCCGAGTGCCACTGCTCGGCCCCGGCCCGGGACTGGCGCCACTGGAAGAACAGGGCGCCCTCGGAGCCGCGGGCGACGTGGCCCAGGGAGTGGCGCAGGATGTCGCCCGGCTCCTTGGCGAGCACCCGGCCCTTCGCGTAGACCGTGTTGGTGCCCTGCTCCATCAGCAGCCAGGGCGCGCCGCCGGCGAAGGAGCGGGCCCGGTCGGCGGCGAAGGCGGTGTCGGCGGCGGCGGCCACGCCGGGCTCGCTGGGGTAGTGGTTGACGGTCACCAGGTCGACCTCGCGCCCGAAGGCCCACAGGTCCAGGTTCTGGTAGCCCGGCAGCATCAGGTTGGTGGTCACCGGCCGGTCGCTGTGCGCGCGGATCGCGTCGCGCTGCTCGCGGTAGGCGGCCAGCGTCTCGTCGGACCAGAACCGGCGGAAGTCCACCAGCAGGCCCGGGTTCTGGTGCCACTGGGTGGCCCGGGGCGGCAGGACCTGCTCCCAGGAGGTGTAGTGCTGGCTCCAGAAGGCGGTGCCCCAGGCCTCGTTGAGGGCGTCGAGCGAACCGTGGCGGGCGCGCAGCCAGACCCGGAAGGCGGCCGCGGCGTGGTCGCAGTGGCACAGGGTCACGTACTCGTTGTGCACGTGCCACAGGGCCAGCGCCGGGTGGTCGCCGTAGCGTTCGGCCAGCGCCCCGGCGATCCGGCGGGCCGCCCGGCGGTAGGCGGGCGCGGCGACGCAGTAGGTGTCGCGGCTGCCGTGGGTGAGCCGGGTCCCCTCGGGGGTGACCGGCATGGCGTCGGGGTGGGCCAGGGTGAACCAGGGCGGCGGGGAGGCGGTCGGGGTGGCCAGGTCGACGGCGACGCCGGCCGCGTGCAGCCGGTCCAGGTGCCCGTCGAGCCAGTCGAAGTCGTACCGCCCCTCCTCGGGTTCGAGCAGGGCCCAGGAGAAGACGCCGACGGTGGCCAGGTTGACCCGGGCCAGGCGCATCAGCTCGTCGTCCTCCTTCCAGACCTCCGGGCCCCACTGCTCCGGGTTGTAGTCCCCGCCGAAGGCGAGGCCGCCCAGTCGGTCCGTCAACTGACGTGCCGTCATGTCTAATGCTCCTTCGTGGTGGTGGCCCGGCGCGGGGCCGGTGCGGTGCTCTCGCGGATCACCAGTTCCGGTGACAGCAGGAGCAGGTCGTCCTGCGGGGCGCTGCCGTCGGCCGCCGCGTCGATCCGGGCCATGACCTGGTCGACGGCGACCGGGCCGAGCTCCTTCCTCGGCCCGGTGACGGCGGTGAGCCGGGGTGCGTACTGCTCGGCCAGCTGATCGGGGCAGATCGCCACCACCGAGGCGTCCTCCGGCACGGTCCGCCCGCTGGCCCGCAGCAGGCTCAGCAGCGGGCCGATCGCGGCCTCGTTCTGCACCACGAAGCCGGTGGTCGCCGGCCGGTCGGCGATGATCCGGGCCAGCGTGCCGGCCGTGCTCTCGTAACTGCCTTCGCAGGGCCGGTGGAGGAACCGCACGCCGCGCTGCTCGGCGCGTTCGCCGAAGCCGTGCAGGGTGCGGGCGGCGTAGCCGGCGTGGCGCCGGTAGACGGCGCTGCCGTAGCCGATGAACGCCACGTCGCGGTGGCCGAGGTCGGCCAGGTGGTCGGCGCACAGCGCCCCCGCGGCCGCGAAGTCGTGGTCGACGCAGGCCAGTCCGGACGGGTCGTCGGGCAGTCCGATGAGCGCGGCGGGGGTGCCCTGGTCGCGTAGCACGGGGACGCGGTCGTCGTCCAGCCGGACGTCCATCAGGATCACGCCGTCCGCGAGCCCGCTGGCGGCGACCCGGCGCACCCCGTCCGGGCCTTCGTCGTTGGTGATGAGCAGGACGTCGTACCCGTACTGGCGGGCCGTCACGGTGACCGCGATGGCGATCTCCATCATGGTCGGCACGTAGACCTCGGTGTGCAGCGGGACCACCAGGGCGATGATGTGCGACCGCTTGCCGGCCAGCGCCCGCGCGCCGGCGTTGGGGTGGTAGCCGAGGTCGGTGATGGCCTGTTCGATGCGCCGTCGGGTCTGGGTGGAGATCGAGCGCTTGCCGCTGAGCGCGTAGCTCACCGTGCTCGACGAGACGCCCGCGTGCCTGGCCACGTCGGCGAGTGTCACCATCTGTGCTGCTTCCTTCGTCCGGGTGCTGGGGGAGCGGTTCCTGCCGCGCGGTCGGGGAGGTGCGGGCAGGAACGCTCCCGGTCTGTCGGGCCGTCGACTCACCCCTTGATGGCGCCGGTGAGCACACCGGTGCGCAGGTGCTTGGTCACGAACGGGTAGACGATCACCAGCGGCACCAGGGTGAGCACCACCACCGCCATCTGCAGCGACAGCGGCGCGGTCTGCGCATGGGTGCTGCCGAAGCCGGTGTTGATCGAGCCCGGCATGCCGTTGCCGCGGTTGACGTAGGTGAGCAGGACGTACTGCAGCGGCCACTTCTGGCTGTCCGTCGGCATGTAGAGCATGACGTTGAAGAAGGAGTTCCAGTAGCCGACCGCGTAGAAGAGCGCGATCACCGCGGTCACCGCGCGCGAGGTGGGCAGCACGACGGACCACAGGATCCGCCAGTCGCCGGCGCCGTCCAGCCGGGCCGCCTCGATCAGTTCGCCGGAGGTCCCGGAGTAGAAGGCGCGCAGCACCAGGATGTTGAAGACCGAGACCGCGCCGGGCAGGATCAGTGCCCACCACTGGTCGTAGCCGCCGAGGCCGGTGACCACCAGGAAGGTCGGGATCAGGCCGCCGCCGACGAACATCGTCACGACCAGCAGCAGCAGGACGAAGCGGTGTCCGAGCGATCCGGACCTGGACAGCCCGTAGGCGCACAGGACCGAGACGACCATGGAGACCGCCGTGCCGACGACGGTGACCCCGAGGCTCACCAGCAGCGCGGTGACCACGGTCCGGTCGCCCAGCATCTCGCGGTAGGCCTCGGTGGTCAGTCCGTCCGGCCAGATCACCAGCCCGCCCGCCCGGTTGATGGCGCCCGGGGTGGAGAAGCTGGTCAGCACGACGACCCAGATCGGTACCAGGACGACGGCGACGACCCCGCCCAGGGTCAGGCCCTTGGCCGTCTGGCCGATCGCGGTCGGCGGCTCCTGCCAGGGCGGGCGGGCGCTGCGGGTCCGCCGCCGGGAGGCCGGCACCGCGGCGGCGCCTTCGGTGTCGGTGCCGCTCCGCTCGATGGTGAGTGCGTTGGTCATTGTCGGTACAACCCGTCCTCGCCGAAGGCGTGCGCCAGCTTGTTGGCACCCCAGATCAGCAGCAGCGAGATCACGCTCTTGAAGAGCCCGGCCGCGGCGCCGTAGGAGTAGTTGCCGGTGGAGATGCCGTAGTAGAAGGAGAAGGTGTCCAGCACGTCGGCGGCGTCGTGGCCGACCGCGTACCGCTGGATCAGGAACTGCTCGAAGCCCACCGAGAGCGCGTTCCCCAGGCGCAGCACCAGCATCAGGACGATGACCCCGCGCAGACCGGGCAGGGTGATGTGCCACATCCGCCGGAACCGCCCCGCGCCGTCGGCGGCCGCCGCCTCGTACAGCTCGCTGTTGATCGCGCTGAGCGCGGCGAGGAAGACGATGATGCCCCAGCCCGCCTCCTTCCAGACCGCCTGCGAGGTGACCAGCAGGGCGAAGGTGTGCGGGTCGGTCATGATGTCCCAGGTCCCCATCCCGTGCTGCCGCAGGAACTGGTTGAGGATGCCCGCGCCACCCAGCATCTGCTGGAAGACCGTGATGGCGAGGACCCAGGAGAAGAAGTGCGGCAGGTAGACGACGGACTGGATGAAGTTGCGGACCCTTGGACTCAGGACGGAGTTGAGGAGGATGGCCAGCGCGATCGGGATCGGGAAGAAGAGGACCAACTGGACGAAGCTCAGGTACAGCGTGGTCTTCATCGACTCCCAGAACAGCGGGTCGGCGAAGAGCTGTTGGAACTGCTGGAACCCGACCCAGTCGCTGTGCGAGACCCCGAGCAGCGGGTCGTACTCCTGGAACGCGGTGACCAGGCCGAACAGCGGGAGGTAGTTGAACAGCAGGAGCAGGACGACCGCGGGCACCGTCATCAGCAGGAGCGACTTGTCCCGGCGGAGTCGGATCCGCCAGTTGAGCCGCACCGGTCCTCCCGCGACCTCCGGTCGCGCGGCGCTCACTGCCCCGTGCCGTACTTGTCGAGGACGTTGTCGGTCATCCACTGCTTGAGCCGGTCGCCGCCGCCGCTGGACTTCCAGGTGGCGATCGCGTCCTGCACGTCGGAGACCTTCTTCTTGCCGTGGATGCAGTCGATGACCGTGTCGTTGAGGGCCTGTGCGGCCGAGGCGGTGGCCACTGACTGCGGCATGCTGATGTTCATGCCCCAGAAGGGCGGCTTGGTCAGGGTCTTGACGTTGGCGGCCTGCCACGCGGTGAGGTCCTTGGTGACGATGTCGCCGCCCGGGTTGCTGGTCACGGCCGACGGCGAGGCCAGGAACGGGTAGGTCTGCGCCTGGACGTCCTTCTTTCCCTCGTCCGTGAAGGTCGGGACCCCGTTCTCCCGGTGGTGGTGGACGCCCTCGACGCCGAAGTTGACCATCGTGTACTCGGCGGTGCCGTAGGGGGCGGCCAGGTAGTTCGCGACCGCGAGCAGTTCCTCGATCTGATCGGGCTTCAGGGCGGCGTTGAGGTAGCTGAACATGCTGGCGGACGCGCCCATGTAGACCACGGGCGCGCTCTTGCCGTCGGCGGCGAACACGTTGAAGGCGCCGCGCCGGTAGTTCGGGTCGGCGGCGATGCCGGACTGGTAGTCGGCGAGGGTCCAGGCCCCGGTTCCGCCGCCGGAGACGAGCAGCTTCCCGCTGAAGAAGTGGGCGGGGGTGGTGGACTTCGTGACCGCGTCCGGGTGCAGGTAGCCGGCGGTGGCCAGGCGGTTGTGCCAGTCGACGGCCTCCAGGTACTCCTGGGTCTCGAAGGCGTGGACCAGCTTGCCGTTGTCGACCTTCCAGGTCAGCGGCGCGCCGAAGGACGTGTAGATGTATGTGAACAGGTCGTCGAAGGCCCAGACGCCCCGCTTGGCGTCGGTGAGTTCCTTGCCCAGGTTCATCAAGTCGTCGGCGGACTTCACCTGGTCGCCGGTGATGCCGCGTGATTCGAGGACGTCGCGCCGGTAGAACGTGGTGCCCGCGATGGCGAAGCGGGTGGAGAAGGAGGGGATGCCGTAGAGCTTGTCGCCCCAGACGCCGCTCTGCCAGGCGCCGGTCGGGATGGCGGCGAGGTTGGGGTACTTCTTGATGTTGTCGCCGGACAGGTACGGGGTCAGATCGGCGAGCTGGGTGCCGGCGAGCTCGCCGAGGTTGAAGTTGGAGTCCCACCAGGACGGCAGCTGGATCCAGTCCGGCAGCTTCTTGGCGGCGGTCATGGTCGGGACGATGGTGTTGTAGTTGTTGCCGTCGGCCGGCTTCATCGTGAGGCTGACGCCGAGGGCCTTGTTCATCGCCTGGTAGAAGGAGTTGCCGACCGGCGGCACGGTGCCCCAGAGCGGTGTGACCGTGGTGTAGCTGCCGCCCTTGCCCGGGACGCCGGAGACGCTGACCACCGGGGACGCGGGGTAGGCGAGGTACCCGGGGTCGGTCGCGGCGTCGGGCCCGCCCGCGACCGGGGCGATGTCCGGCGCGACGGTCGTGCTCGGCACGTAGGCCGGCAGCGCCGACTTGAGGCCGGCCGCGGTGTTCGCGCCGGTCTTCTGGTGCGTGCCGCCGCCGCAGGCGGAGAGCAGCGGGGCCATGCCGGCGGCCGCGGCGATGGCGGCGGCGCCGCGGACGAAGGATCTGCGGTTCAACTCGGTGCCCATGACAGGGGTTCCCTCTCCAGCGAATTGTCGAAGCGCTTGGATGTTGCGGCGAGACTAACGACGCGTTACGGGTTCGGCAAGAGCCTGAACAAATACAAATTCGCCTTGTGCAGCGGGTGTTGACAGCGCACTTGGTTCATGTCAGCGTCGATGCGCTTCGACATTCGATCACCGCGTTCAGCCTCCGAGGGGTTTGCCACGTGAGTTCCCCGTCCGTGTCCGCCGTCGACCCGCCTCCGTTCCGCGACCCCGCGCTGCCGTTGGGCAAGCGCGTCGATGACCTGCTCGAACGCCTCACGCTCGACGAGCGGATCGCGATGCTGCACCAATACGCGCCGGCCGTCCCGCGCCTGGGGGTCGCCCGGTTCCGCACCGGCAGCGAGGCCCTGCACGGGGTCTCCTGGCTGGGCGAGGCAACCGTCTTCCCGCAGGCCGTCGGCCTCGGCGCGAGCTGGGACGAGGGGCTGGTGCGCCGGGTCGCCGAGGCGGTCTCGGTCGAACTGCGTGCGTTCCACCGCCACCGCCCGGCCGTCCTGGCCCCGGACCGGGGCGCCAACAGCCTGCAGGCCTGGGCGCCCGTGCTGAACCTGCTGCGCGACCCCCGCTGGGGGCGCAACGAGGAGGGCTACTCCGAGGACCCGGTGCACACCGCCCGGATCGGCGAGGCCTTCTGCCGCGGCCTGGCCGGCGACGACCCGACCTACCTGCGGGCCGCACCGGTGCTCAAGCACTTCCTCGCCTACAACAACGAGGACGACCGCTGCACCACCTCCTCCGGACTGCGCCCGCGGGTCCTGCACGAGTACGACCTGGCCGCCTTCCGCCCCGTGGTCGAGTCCGGCGCCGCGACCGGCGCCATGGCCGCCTACAACCTGGTCAACGGCCGCCCCTGCCACGTCAGTCCGCTGATCGAGGAGGAGCTGCGCCGCTGGGCCCGGCCGACCGGCCACGAGCTGTTCGTGGTCAGCGACGCCGAGGCGCCGTCCAACCTGGTGGATCCCGAGCACTACTTCGACGACCACGCCGAGTCCCACGCGGCCGCGCTCAAGGCCGGCATCGACAGCTTCACCGACCACGGCGAGGACAGCGCCACACCGGTCGGCCGACTGCGCGAGGCGCTGGAGCGCGGCCTGATCTCCACCGCCGAGATCGACCCGGCCGTCCGGCGGCAGCTGGAACTGCGCTTCCGACTGGGCGAGTTCGACCCGGAGCTGGACCCGTACGCCGGCATCGGCCCCGAGGTGGTCGACTGCCCGGAGCACCGCGCCCTGGCGCGCCGGGCCGTGGCCGAATCGGCGGTGCTGCTCAAGAACGACGGCGTGCTGCCGCTCGATCCCGCCCGCAGCCCGCGGGTCGCCGTGGTCGGCCCGCTCGCCGATGCGGTCCAGGAGGACTGGTACAGCGGCACCCTGCCGTACCAGGTCGGCCTCGCGGCCGGGCTCGCGCAGGCGCTGGGGGAGCGGGACGGCGAGGTGGTCACCGTCGAGGGGGCCGACCGGATCGCGCTGCGCTCGCGCACCACCGGCGAGGCGCTCGGCAAGACCGCGTTCGACGTGGTGGACTGGGGCGACGCCCTGACCCTGCGCTGCGCCGGGACCGGGCGCTTCCTCTCGGTCAAGAACGACGGCTCGCTCGTCGCCGACCAGGAGCGGATCAAGAGCTGGGAGGTGCACGAGACCTTCCGCCTGGAGCCCGCCGGGGACGGCGGCTCGGTGCTGCTGCGCGGGGTCGTCACCGGCCGGTACGCCGTCGTCGACCCGGCCGACGGCCGGGTGGCGATGACCGGCGAGGACCCGCGGGACGCCGAGCGCTGGGCGCGCGAACTGCTGCACGACGGCCGGGCCGAGGCGGTCGCGGCTGCCGCTGCGGCCGACCTGGTCGTGGTCGCGCTCGGCAACCACCCGATGATCAACGGGCGGGAGACCGAGGACCGGGCCGGCATCGCCCTGCCCGCGGGGCAGGACCAGCTGCTGCGCGCGGTCGCCGAGGCCCAGCCGCGCACGGTGCTCGTGCTGACCAGCAGTTACCCGTTCGCCGTGGACTGGGCCGACGAGCACCTGCCCGCCGTGGTGTGGACCTCCCACGGCGGGCAGGAGTCCGGGAACGGGCTGGCCGACGTGCTGCTCGGCGCGGCCGAGCCGGCCGGCCGGCTGCCGCAGACCTGGTACCGGGGGGACGACGAACTGCCGCACCCGCTCGACTACGACATCATCAAGGCCGGCTGGACCTACCAGTACCACGTGCCCGCGCCGCGCTACCCGTTCGGCCACGGGCTGTCCTACACCACGTTCGACTACCGCGACCTGCGCCTGTCTCGGTCGCGGATCGACCGGGACGGCTCGGTGGAGGTCGCGGTGACGCTGGCCAACACCGGCGCGCGGGCGGGCAGCGAGGTGGTCCAGCTCTACGTCCGGGCGCTCGATGCCGACTACCAGGCACCCCGGCTGCGGCTGGCGGACTTCCGCAAGGTCCGCCTGGAGGTCGGCGCGGAGCAGGAGTTGACGTTCCGGCTGGCGGCCGAGGAGCTGGCCCACTGGGACGTCGCGACCGGCGCGTTCACCGTCGGGCCCGGCAGCTACCAGGTCCTCGTCGCCCGCTCCGCCGAACACCCGGTCCTGACCGCACCGTTGGAGGTGACTGGGCCGGCAGCCGGGCCGCGGGCGGTGGTGGACCGCCGGATTCGGGCGGTCGACTTCGACGACTACACCGACGTCACCATCACCGACGCCACCCGGATCAGCGGCGACGCCGTCACGCCGGCCGATCCGGCGCGCCCGGCGACGCTGCTGTTCCGCCGGGTGGAGCTGTCGGGCGCGGCCCGGGTCGCCGTCGAGGTCGCCCGGGAGACCCCCGGCAGCGGCGGCGCCCGGCTCGAACTTCGGCTCGGCGAGCAGCTGTTGGCCGAGGTCGAGGTGCCCGTCACCGGCGACCGGTACAGCTGGACGACGGTGACCGCGGAGCTCGCGGCCCAGGCCGTCGGCGTCCACGACCTGCAGCTGACCCTGCACGGCGACTTCCGGCTCGCCGCCTTCCGCTTCGCCGGTGCCTCGGACTGAGGCAGCACCGCTCGGACCGGCGGCCCGTGACGTGGGGTACCCGGGCCGCCCCCCTTTCTCCCGCTCCGCCGCGCCACGCACGCGGCACGTCCGTGTCCATTCGTCCAGAGGAAGACCGCCATGCCGCTGACCGACTCCGGCCCCGACGAACTCGTCGACTACCGACCCGAGCTGACCGCACCCGAGGGCTTCGACGCCTTCTGGCGGCGGACCCTCGCCGAGGCCCGGTCCCACGACGGGGCGGTCAAGGCCGAGCGGGTCACCGACCAGTATCTGCTGCGCACCGTCGAGGTCGACGACGTGCGCTTCCCCGGTTGGAACGGCGAACCGGTGGCCGCCTGGCTGCTGCGCCCGCGCGGCGCGGCCGGTCCGCTGCCCGTGGTCGTCACCTGCCTCGGCTACAGCGGCGGCCGCGGCCTGCCCACCGAGCACCTGTTCTGGTCCGCCGCCGGCTACGCCCAGCTGGTCGTGGACAGCCGCGGCCAGGGCCACGACACCCCCGACCGCCTCGTGGGCGACGGCACGCAGTGGGTCGAGGGTTTCATGACCCGCGGCATCGAGTCCCCGGACACCTACTACTACCGGCGGCTGATGACCGACTGCGTGCGGGCCGTGGACGCCGTGGCGCAGCTGCCCGGGCTCGACACCGGCCGGGTGATCGTGACCGGCGCCAGCCAGGGCGGCGGCCTCGCCCTGGCCGTCGCCGGACTGGCCGGGGACCAGGTGGCGGCGGTGCTGCCCGACGTCCCGTTCCTGTGCCACTTCCGCCACGCGGTGGAGATCGCCGGGGAGGGCCCCTACCCCGAGATCGTCAAGTACCTGCGCTGGCACAGCCGCCACCGCGTGTCCGAGACCTTCGCCACCCTCGACCACTTCGACGGCGTCCACTTCGCCCAGCGGGCCACCGCCCCGGCCCTGTTCAGCGTCGGCCTGATGGACCCGGTCTGCCCGCCCTCCACCGTCTACGCCGCCTTCCACCACTACGCCGGCGAGGACCGCACCATGACCGTCTGGCCGTTCGCCGACCACGGCGGCGGCTGCGGCTCCAATCCCCCCGCCCAACTGGCCTGGCTGCGCGAGCGCGGGCTGGCCCCGCAGTGGTGACCGCCGGCCCCCAGCACCCCGGAACCCGTCGACGAGGGGCCGGCGGATGAGCGACCCGACGGTCCCGCGGCTGCCCGCCGGCTTCCGCTCCGGCGCCGCCACCGCCGCCCACCGGACCGAAGGCGCGGCCGGGGCGCAGTTCGGCCCGGCGCCCGTCGACCACGACACCCCGACCCGCACGCCCGAGGACAGCTCCGGCTGGTACCGGGGCCTGATCACCGCGCACCGCGCGCGGACGGAGGAACCCGCCCGATGAAGTTCACCGACGGCTACTGGCTGATGAGGCCGGGCTGCACCGCACGCTACGCCGCCGAGGTCGCGGACGTGCGCGCCGACGAGCACCGGATGACCCTCTACGCACCGGTGAAGCACGTGCGGGGCCGCGGCGACACGCTCAACAGCCCGCTGCTGACCGTCGAGTGCTGGTCGCCGGCCGAGGGCGTGATCGGGGTGCGCACCACCCACCACGCCGGATCGGTGCGCCGCGGGCCGGAGTTCGCGCTGCCCGGCGCCGAGCGGGGCGCCGGGAAGGTGCACCGCGACGGCACGGTGGTGCGGCTCGGCTCCGGCGAGCTGGAGCTGCGGGTGGACACCGCCCAGCCGTGGCGGCTGGAGTTCGTCGCGGCGGGCCGGGTGCTGACCTCGGTCGGCGAGCGCGGCACCGGCTTCGTCACCGACGCCGACGGCCGCCACCACATGATCGGCCAACTCGCCCTCGGGGTGGGCGAGTCGGTCTACGGGCTGGGGGAGCGGTTCACCCCGTTCGTCCGCAACGGGCAGACGGTCGACATCTGGCAGGCCGACGGCGGCACCAGCAGCGAGCTGGCCTACAAGAACGTCCCGTTCCACCTGACCAACCGGGGCTACGGCGTCTTCGTCAACCACCCCGGCAAGGTCAGCTACGAGGTCGGCTCCGAGGCGGTCGGCCAGGTGCAGTTCAGCGTCGAGGACCAGTCGCTGGAGTACTTCGTCGTCCACGGCCCCACGCCGAAGCAGGTGCTGGAGCGTTACACCGCACTCACCGGCCGACCGGCACTGCCGCCCGCCTGGGCGCTGGGCCTGTGGCTGACCACCTCCTTCACCACCGACTACGACGAGGCGACGGTCAACCGGTTCGTCGGCGGCATGGCCGAGCGCGGCATCCCGCTGAGCGTCTTCCACTTCGACTGCTTCTGGATGCGCGAGTACCAGTGGAGCGACTTCGAGTGGGACGCCGAGACCTTCCCCGACCCGGCGGGCATGCTGGCCCGGCTCAAGGAGCAGGGGCTGAAGATCTGCGCCTGGATCAACCCCTACATCGCGCAGAAGTCCGCGCTGTTCGAGGAGGGCCGGCGCGAGGGGTACCTGGTGCGACGCCCGGACGGCAGCGTCTGGCAGTGGGACCTGTGGCAGCCCGGCATGGCCCTGGTGGACTTCACCAACCCGGCGGCCTGCGACTGGTACCGCGGCAAGCTGCGCAGACTGCTGGACCAGGGCGTGGACTGCTTCAAGACCGACTTCGGCGAGCGGATCCCCACCGACGTGGCCTGGCACGACGGCTCGGACCCGGAGCGGATGCACAACTACTACACCCACCTGTACAACCGGGCCGTCTTCGAGCTGCTGCGCGAGGAGCGCGGCGAGGGCGAGGCGCTGCTCTTCGCGCGGTCCGCCACCGCCGGCGGCCAGCAGTACCCGGTGCACTGGGGCGGGGACTGCGAGTCGCACTTCGGCGCGATGGCCGAGTCGCTGCGCGGCGGGCTCTCGCTGGGCCTGTCCGGCTTCGGGTTCTGGAGCCACGACATCGGCGGCTTCGAGGGCACCCCGACCCCGACCGTCTTCAAGCGGTGGGTCCAGTTCGGCCTGCTCTCCTCGCACAGCCGGCTGCACGGCAGCAAGTCGTACCGGGTGCCGTGGGACTACGGCGAGGAGTCCGTCGAGGTCACCCGGGAGTTCACGCTGCTCAAGCACCGGCTGGCGCCCTACCTGCAGCGCGCGGCCCAGCAGGCGCACGCCACCGGTGTTCCGGTGATGCGCGCGATGCTGCTGGAGTTCCCCGACGACCCTGCCGCGGCCACCGTCGACCGGCAGTACCTGCTCGGCGAAGACCTGCTGGTGGCGCCGGTCTTCACCGAGGACGGGACGGTCGAGTACTACGTCCCCGAGGGCACCTGGACCAATTTCCTGACGGGCCGTCAGATCACCGGTCCGCGCTGGGCGAAGGAGCAGCACGGCTTCCACACGCTGCCGCTGCTGGCCCGCCCGGACTCGGTGGTCCCGCTGGGCGCCGACGACCAGCACCCGGTCTCCGCGTGGGCGGACGGCGTCGAACTGCGCGTGCACGCCTTCGCCGACGGGGCCGAGCGCACCGTGGTGATCCCGCGCAGCGACGGCCCCGGCGAGAGCGCCCGCTTCCACCTGCGCCGCGAGGGCGACCTGATCCGGGTCAGCACCGACAGCCCGTACGCCTGGAACCTGCGCCTCGGCGGCCCGTACGGCACCCTGCACGCCGCCCCCGCCGGCACGGCGGAGGCCGAGTTCCGCTACGGGGGTTGACCTCGAACCCCGGGCCCGGGGGCCTGCGCCGCACCGCCGCGCAGGCTGCCGGCCCCGGCTTGCGGCCGGTCGGCCCCGGCCACGGCGGAGGCGCTACTTCCGGAAATTCTCCGCCGCATTGAGCGAACGGCCGTCGGCGGACGTATCAGCGGGAGAACGCGGGCAACCGCGGCCAGGCCGGTGGTGGCCCCACCGCCGGCACTCTCCACCGAACAGGATCTCGCAGTGGCACAGAACTCCAGCTCCGCAGGACTCCCGGCCCGTCGCACCGTGGTGGCGGCGGTGGGCGGCACCGGCCTGGCGGCCGCGCTGGCCGCCTGCTCCGGGAACGACACGTCGACCTCGGCACAGCCGCCCGCCCCCACGGCCCCCGCTGCCTCCACCGGAGCCGCGGCCGGCGACCCCGCCGCCACCGCGAGCCCCTCGTCCGCCACCGCAGCGGCTGCGCTGGCCAGCACCTCGGAGATCCCCGTGGGCGGCGGCAAGGTCTTCCCGCAGCAGCGGGTCGTGGTGACCCAGCCCGCCCCCGGCGAGTTCAAGGCCTTCTCGGCGATCTGCACCCACCGGGGCTGCGCGGTCCAGGACGTGTCCGACGGGACGATCAACTGCCCCTGCCACGGGAGCAAGTTCAAGATCGGCGACGGCAGCGTGGCCAACGGCCCGGCCACCCAGCCGCTGCCGGAGGCCAAGGTGACGGTGTCCGGGAGCTCGATCACGCTCGGCTGACCGCCGGGCTGCCGTGACCCGCCGCCGGTGCCGGACACGGCGGCGGGTCGGGCGGGGCGTGCGCAGGACTACGCGTCGAGCGCCGGGGGTTGCGGGTTGGCCGCCAGCCAGGTCTGCAGTTCGCGGTGGCGGAACTGGTAGGCCGGGCCGGCCAGCCGGAGCAGGCCGAGCCCGGTGGCCCAGTCCAGGAAGGGACCGAGCCGGAGCGGCAGCCGGCGGCGGGAGGCCAGCAGGAAGGCCAGGTGGAGCTGGTACAGGCCGCCGGTGAAGGTCAGGGTGATGAACACGCCCTCGGCGACGGCGAGCACCGCGATGTCGTGGGCGTCGTGGCCGAGGCCGAACGGCGCGCCGAGTCCGGTCAGCAAACCGCCGACCACACCGGCCACCAAGTCCTCGCGCAGCACGGTGCGGGGGGAGCGGGCCGGTTTGGAGGGGTTGACGTAGGACACGGCCGCCAGCGTGGACAGCGGCATCAGGACGGCCGACACCAGTGGCAGGTGGCCGGGGAGGGAGTGGTGGAACAAGGCGGCGGCGCCGACCGCCATCAGCAGCAGGAAGACCAGCGCGGGCCAGGTCCAGCCCGTCATGCTGAGCCGCAGACTGCGCGGGCGCCGGGCGACCGGTGTGCGGGAGTAGCAGAGCGCGAGCACCTCCCACACCACGATCGTGGACGCCAGGTCCGCGTCGGCCGGGTGGTCCAACGGCAGGAGCGGGGCGAGGAACCCGAAGACCGCGCCGACCAGCAGGATGGCGCACGTCTGGACCCGGCGTGCGGGCCGGGGGCGCATCCGCCAGAGCTCGTGCAGGGTCAGCACGGCGCGGGACTCGGTCCCGCCGCCGGCGGTCGCCAGGTGCCGCGCGAGCTGGTGGAGCCAGCGGTGCACGTCCGCCGGGTGGTGGCGCGCGGTGGCCGCCGGCTGCGCCGGGTCCGGCTTCAGGAGCGCGGGGACGTACCGGTTCAGCAGGTGCCGGTCGAGCTGTTCGGGGTCGCGGAACCGGGTGAGCTCGGCAGGGTCGCCGTCGGTGGCGTAGCTGCGCGCGACCAGGCAGAGCCGCCAAGGGGTGGAGAGCAACCGGGCGAGCGGCGAGCGGGGCTGCGCGGCCAGCCGCTTCAGCAGGGGCTGCCAGCGGTCCTGTTCGGCAGCCCGCTCGGTGAGGTAGGCGAGGGCGGTGGTGGGCTCGATCCGCTCGACCTCGATCCGGGCGGCGTCGAGCAGCCGGCGCGCCTCGGGGTCGTGCTGCCCCTTCGCGAGCGTGTCGTAGGCCTCCGTGCGGCAGGTGAGGATGACCGCGCCGGGCCGCAGCCCGGTGTGCAGGCCGTTGATCGCGCGCAGGGCCGCCCGGGCCCGGGGCGCGGCCGGATCGGGCTTCCCGTTCGGCAGCGGCGGATCCATCTCGTCCAGACCGTCCAGGACGGGCAGTACGCGCTGCTCGCGGACCAGGCGGCGCGCCTTCCGCTTGGGCCAGCGGTAGGTCTTGTGCAGGTAGTCGGCCAGGAAGTCGGCGAGGCCGATTCCGCTCGGCCAGTCGGCGAGGGGTATCCGCACCGGGACGGGGTCGCCCGCCCCGCGGTCCTGGAGCAGGGCGATCATCAGCTCCATCGCGAGCACCGTCTTCCCGGCGCCGCCCGCTCCGGTGATGACCAGTCGGCCCGGGTCGAGTTCGCGGTAGTACTGGGCGATGCCCGGGGCGTCCGCGGTTTCGGTCAGCTGCCGGCCGGCCGGACCGGCCTTCCTGGCCGCCCGGCCCGGCTCGGTGACGAGCGAGTAGCTCAGGTCGATGCGCTGCAGCGAGTGCCCGAGCAGACGGCGGCACTCGGTGCCTTCCAGATGGAGCACCTGCCGGGCGAGCTCGGTGGCCCAGTCCTGCGGCCCGGGGAGGTGACGGATGAACACGTTGCCGGCCTGGATCAGGTCGCCGTGGGTGATCGTGCCGCTGAAGGTGTTCTCGACCCAGGTGGTGGTCGGCGTGCCGTCCGGAGCGCTCCGGCCCCTCACCCTCACCCGGTGCACCTTCGTCGGGCGTTGCGCTTGCGGTTCCACGGTGTGCCCCCCGGCCGTCCGTCCCGTCGACTGCTCGGGACACCTTACGGCAGGTACCTGTCGACCCGGTTCGCCTGATGGCGGGTCAGCTTGGCCGCCGGGCCCGTAGGGTTGGGGCGGAACATCGACAGGGAGGGGTGCACGGTGGATCCGTTGACGGTGACCACGCTGCTCGCGGCGTTCGCGGGCGGGGCCGGCGGCGAGGCGGGCAAGCAGGCGTTGCAGGGGGCGCTGAAGGTGGTGCGACGGCCGTTCCAGCGGCCCGCGCACCTGCCGACCGCGAGCAGCGGGGAGGCGGAGCTGGTCGCTCTGGAGCAGGCGCCCGGTGATCCGGCACTGGCCCAGCAGCTCAGCATCGCGCTGGGGATGCGGGCGGCGATGGACCCGGAGTTCGCCGGTGAGCTGTCGGCCTGGGAGGAGGGGGCGAAGCAGGTGCGGGTCAACGGCGACGTGGTGATCAACAACATCAGCGGCGGTGACTTCAGCGGTGTGACGATCCAGGCCGGGAGGGTCAACAACTTCCAGATCCCGCCCGGCGGGCAGGGCTGACCCGCAGCCGGGAGGCGTGACGGTCGCTGCGGAGTCCGTCGCGCTCGGCCCCGGCCACCGGGCGGGCGCGACCGGGCGGATCGCGGATACCCTGCACCGGGCCGGGGCCCGGTGCAGGGCGCTCCGGCGGAGGTCCGGCAGGAGGGGCGCCGACCGGATCACGGTCCGGCCCTGGGCGGCGCAGGCGTTGCGGCCCTCGGCGCTGGGCCGGCGCGGACCGGTGCTCGGTGCCGCACAGCTGACGGTCTGCCGGATCCTCGCCGCCCCCACGCTGCTGCCGGCCTGATCAGCCCGCGGTCAGTCGTGCTCGACCACGAGCATCGCGTGCCCGTCCAGGACGGTCACCCGTACGTGCAGGTACTGGCCGTCGTGCTCCCAGGAGAGCTCCTCGCCCGCGGGCTCCAGCCGCACCGAGCGCGGCGCGGTGCCGAGCCGGAGCGAGAGGGGGACGTCGACCAGCGGGAACGGGTCGTGCACCAGGTCCAGGGTCTGGGTCTCGCGGGCCGGGACGAAGCTGATCAGGTGCACCACGGTGGCCGTGGCGGTGCGCACCACGGAGGTCTCCAGGTGCAGCGGCCCGCCGGCGCGCAGCAGCGGGTCCGGCAGCAGCCGGTCCAGTGCGGCGCCGAGCAGCTGACGGTAGGCCTCCAGGCCGTGCTCGTGGAACGCCTCCAGCAGCGGCACGGTGACCGCGGCCACCGAGCCGCCGACCGCGACGGCCACCTCGTCGGTCAGCTCGGCGGGCGGGGTGTAGGAGTGCCCGCAGAAGTGGTCCCAGCTGCGCGGGAAGTACGGCGCCACCACCCGGGCCAGCACCTCCGCGCCGGGGCGGGCCCGGGCGGTCAGCCGGGACCCGTAGCTGATCACGGGGAAGTCCTCCCGCACACCGGGGACGCCGGTGCAGGCGAGGAAGGACTCGCCGGCGGGCGCCGGGGCGAGGTCCCGGACCGGGAGGTCGGGCAGGCTCGGCTCACCGCCCTCGCGCAGCAGGGCGGGCCCGACCAGCAGCACCGTGCCGCCGGCCTCCCGGTAGCGCTGCAGGTGCTCGGCGAGGGCGTCGTCGACCGTGACCGCCTCCGGCACCACGACGACCCGGTACCCGGCCAGCTCCGCGGTCGGCGGGAGCACGTCGAACTGCATCCGCACCTGCTGCAGGGCCCGCACCGCGCCGATGGTGCTCGCCCCGGGGTTGTCGCCGAGCGCGAGGTCGGCGATCAGGGCGACCTCGCTGACGATCCGCCCGCCCTCGACGAACGGCTCGCACCGCGCGATGTGCTCGTACACCGACCCGATGAGCTCGTACACGGCCGCCGACGGCGTCCCGCGCGGGTGCAGCACGTCGCCCACCCCGCGGGTCAGCCCCTGGCTCAGCATCAGACTGCACTCGTAGAGCAGGGCGGCGTGCGGCTTCAGCGCGGCGTTGTCCCCCCAGCTCTCGTGGAACCGGCCGGTGTGGCTGAGCGTCGGCAGCCCCAGCGGGCGGACGAACCGGGCCACGTAGGGCAGGAACGCGTAGCCCCAGCCGCCGGTGGGCAGCCCCTCGATCTCCACGTGGCGCACGAACTGCCGCTCCTCGGAGAGGAAGGTCTTGGGGCGGCTGTTGAACCAGACGCCCTGGGCGGCGTCCGGCGGCAGGGCCTTCTCCACCATCGCGGAGTAGCGGGCCATGGCGCGCCGGGCCACCAGGGTGGCGTAGCGGTTGCGGTGGTCGGCGTCGGCCGGGTCCAGGCCCTCGCGGCGCATGCCGTCGATCGCCCACCGGCTCGCGCTCGGCTGGTCCCAGCACATGTCGACGAAGATGCCGTCGACCGGGGAGAAGCGGCGCAGCACCTCGTCCAACTGGTCGGCGAAGTAGTCCGCGTAGGGACTGGACAGGTCGAGCACGTGCCAGGCCGGGTCGAACGCCGAGGCGGACCAGCGGGCGAGCTTGAGGTCCTCGCCGACCGCGATCCACTCGGGGTGCTCCCGGGCGGCGTACTCGTCGACCTGCAGGGACAGGTAGACGGGTGCGCGGATCCCCACGGCGTGCAGGGCGTCGACCTGCTCGGCCAGCAGGTCGAGGCCGGGCGCCAGGCCGGGGTGGCGTTCGGGCCGGTCGGTGTCGTAGTAGAGGCGGCCGTGGTGGCACTTGGCGAAGACGGTCACGCTGTCGACGTGGGCGTCGCGGAAGGTCTGCGCGAACGCGGCCGGGTCGAAGTCCGCGCCGACGCCCGGGATCTGGGGGGCGGTGTGGAAGTCCAGGTGCACGGTGCGCCGGGGGAAGCGGGACGGGTGCGGTGGCTGGTGCTGCGGCATGGGTCACCTCGTGAGCGGGGTGGGTGCAGGGCAGGGTGGTGTCAGGTGCGGGGGCGGGGCGCCGGCCCGCCCGTGCCGCCGTCGACACCGACGGTGAGTTCGGTACCGGTGGCGGCACCGGAGCGGGGGCCGGCCAGGTGGGCGACGGCGGCGGCCACGTCGTCGGGCGCGGCCAGGGCGTCGGAGGTGACGCAGCCGACCCGGACGCCGTCGTCGACCAGGTCGGCGGCCAGGGCCCGGGTCATCGCCAGCACGGCACCGTGGGACGCCGAGTGCAGGACGCGGCCCGGCAGGCCCGTGGTCGCCGCCACGGAGCAGGTGTTGACGATCGCCGGGGTGGCGGAGCGGCGCAGGTACGGCAGCGCCGTCCGGGTCGCCCGGACCACGCCCAGGACGTTGACCTCCAGGACCCGGCGCCACTCGTGGTCGGGGTCGTCCTCGACCCCGCCCTGCGCGCCGATGCCGGGGCTGTTCACCAGGACGTCGATGCCGCCCAGCAACTCGGCGGCCCAGGCGAGGCCCGCACGGACGGAGTGCTCGTCCGCGACGTCGACGTAGGCCCGGACCAGCGGGTCCGGCACGTCCCGCGGGTCCAGGTCGAGGCAGGCGACACGGGCGCCGCGGGCCGACAGCAACCGGGCGGTGGCGAGCCCGATGCCCGTGGCGCCGCCGGTGACGACGACGGCGAGGCCGGCGAACCCGGGCTCGTTCACGACCGGGTCCCCTCACCGCTGACGGAGCGTTCGACCTGGGGCGAGGCGGGGCGGCCGGTGCCGGCGGCCATGGCGGCCGGGACAGTTCCGAACACGGCGCTCCTTTCGCGCGGCCTTCGATACATAGGATGGATCTAACTAGGGCTCCACGGCCGCCGTCTAGGCCACTCGGGGGAATAGTCGCTAAAAAGACGATTTGGAAGCCTATTTCGACGACGCACTCGACTGGCGCATCGCCAAGATCCGTCCGATCTCTTCTCAGACATCGGATCACCTGTTAGGTTTGCGCCGTGTCACTGACCGACCGGGCCATCGCCCGCATCCGCCAGCTGATCCGGGACGGTGAGTTGGCGCCCGGCTCCAAGCTGCCGCCCGAACAGCAGCTCGCCGCCTCGCTGGGGCTCTCCCGGAACCTGATGCGCGAGGCGGTCAAGGCACTGGTCGTCGCCCGGGTGCTGGAGATCCGGCGCGGCGACGGCACCTACGTGACCAGCCTGGAGCCGGCCGTCCTGCTGGAGGGCCTCGGCGGTGCGGTGGAACTGCTGCAGGGCGACACCGTCCTGGAGCTGATGGAGGCGCGCCGACTCTTCGAGCCGGCCGCCACCGCCCTGGCCGCGCACCGGATCACCGACGAGGAGCTGGCCGAGGTCGCGCGGCACCTGTCGGCCATGCAGGAGACCCGGGACGACGTGGAGCTGATGAACCAGCACGACGCCGCCTTCCACCGGGCGGTGGTCCGCGCCACCCACAACGAGACCCTGGCCACGCTGCTGGAGCACGTCTCGGAACGCACCCTGCGGGCCCGGATCTGGCGCGGTCTGGTCGACGACGAGGTGGCCGACCGGACCGTCGCCGAGCACCGGGCGATCCACGAGGCCCTGGCCGCCCGGGACCCGGGCCTCGCGCAGGCCGCGGCGCTGATCCACGTCCACACCACCGAGCGCTGGCTGCGCGAGCACCTGCCCGAGCGGGAGCACCGCCGTCCCGCCGGGCCACCCGACCCCGCGGACCCGCGTCCGCTGCCCGACCCCGCGGACCCGCTTCCGCCGACCGAGGAGTGATCGCGCGTGAGAATCGACGCGCACCACCATGTCTGGGACCTGGCCGGACGCCCGCAGCCCTGGCTCGACGGACCGGAGTCGACCGCCATCAGGCGCAGCTTCGGCCTGGCCGACCTGGCCCCCGCGGCCCGGGCAGCGGACATCGGGCGGACGGTGCTGGTGCAGGTGCTGCCCGATCTGGCGGAGACCCGGGAGTTCCTCGCCCTGGCTGCCGCCGACGCCCTGGTCGCGGGAGTCGTCGGCTGGGTGGACCTCACCGATGCAGGGCTCGCCGACACCCTCGCCGAGCTGGCGCGGGGCACCGGCGGCGGGTCGCTGGTCGGCGTGCGGCACCTGGTCCAGGGCGAGGCCGACCCGGCCTGGCTCTCCCGCCCCGAGGTGCGGCGCGGGCTGCGCGCGGTCGCCGACGCGGGCCTGTGCTACGACCTGCTCACCCTGCCGCACCAACTCCCCGCCGCCATCGAGACGGTGCGGGCCCTGCCGGAGCTGTCCTTCGTGCTGGACCACCTCTCCAAGCCGCCGATCGCCGCCGGCGGGCGGGAGCCCTGGGCCGGTCTGCTGCGGGAGCTGGCCGCCGAGCCCAACGTCTCCTGCAAGCTCTCCGGCCTGGTCACCGAGGCCGATCACGACCGCTGGACCGTGGCCGACCTGCGCCCGTACGCGGAGGTCGCGCTGGACGCCTTCGGCCCCGGGCGCCTCATGTTCGGCTCCGACTGGCCGGTCTGCCTGCTGGCCGCGTCCTACGAACAAGTGGTCTCCTCCGCAGAGGAGTTGACGGACCAGCTGGAACCGCACGAGCGGGCGCAGGTGTTCGGCGGCACGGCGGCCCGGGTCTACGGACTCGGCGCCGCGGGGGAGAGCCCGGCATGAGGATCCGCCTCGCCTACGGGGACACCGGGCTCGACGTCGACCTCGACCCCGCCGTGACCACCGTGGTGGAGCCGCTCCACCACCCCGGTGCCGCGGAGCAGAGCGCAGTGCTGCGGGCCGCCCTGCGCCACCCGGTCGCCGGGCCGCCGCTGCGCGACCGGGTCCGCCCGGGCCGGACCGTGGCGATCTCGGCCTGCGACGGCACCCGGCCGCAGCCGCGCCACCTGATGATCCCGGCCGTCCTCGCCGAACTGGACGGGATCGTCCGGGACGAGGACGTGGTGATCCTGGTCGCCACCGGGACGCAGGCCGACGGCGTCGTCGGCGTTGGTCCCGGTGGTGACCCGTTCCGAGCGGGGATCCGGGCCCGGCGCGAACGCGGCATCCGCCAGAAACCGGCGGGCGCCGGACGCCCGAGCGCGGCCGTCCGGACCCCCTGACGATCGGAACGACACTGTGCTGATGGAGCCCCACCAGACCCCCACCGAGCAGCTCTGGTACCGGCGCCCCGCCGACGACCTGCTGGAGGCGCTGCCGCTCGGCAACGGCCGGCTCGGCGCGCTGACCTACGGCGGCGTGCAGACCGAGCGGATCGAGGTCAACGCGGACACGCTCTGGTCCGGCGGGCCCGGCCCGCGCGACCGGGAGGGTGCCGCCGCCCACCTGCCCGCCGTGCGGGCGGCGGTGCTCGACGACCGGGACTACGCCCGCGCCGACGCGCTCGCCACGGAGCACCTCCAGGGGCCCGGCACCGAGGCCTACCAGCCCCTGGGCACCCTGCTGCTGGCCTTCCGGGGCGCCGAGGAGGAACAAGCGGGAGACTACCGGCGGGCGTTGGACCTCGACCGCGCCGTGCACACCGTCTCGTTCACCGTGGGCGGCGTCCGCCACCTCCGGGAGAGCTTCGTCTCCGCCCCGGCGGGCGTGCTGGTCGTGCGCCTGACCACCGACACCCCCGGAGCGCTCACCTTCCGGGCGGGCTTCACGACACCCCATCAGGGCGCGTGCACGACGGCGGCCGACGCGGACGGCCTGGCGATCCACGGTCGCGCGCCGGTGCGGCTCCCGGACGAGCCGGACGAGTCCGCCGTCTACCAGGCCGACGAAGGCACCGGTTTCGCGGCCGCGCTGCGGGTGCGCACCGTGAACGGCCGGGTCGCCGCGGCAGCGGAGGCGATCGAGATCACCGCCGCCGACGAGGCGGTCCTGCTGATCGCCGTCGGCACCGGGTTCCGGGGCCGGCAGGACCGGCCCGAGGGGCCCGGGGCCGCGCTCGCCGAGGCGCGGTGGTGGCTGGACCGGGCCGAGGGCAAGGGCTTCGACGAGCTGCTCGCCGACCACCTGACCGACCACCAGCGCCTCTTCGGGGCGGCCGGCCTGCGCCTGCACGGCCCGGAGAAGGCGGGAGAGGTCCCGACCGACGAGCGCCTCGCCGCCGCGAACGCCGGCGGCCAGGACCCCGCGCTCGCTGCCCTGCTCTTCGCCTACGGCCGCTACCTGCTGGTCGCCTCCTCACGGCCCGGCACCCAGCCCGCGAACCTCCAGGGCATCTGGAACAACGAGGTGACCCCGCCCTGGAACGCCAACTGGACCTCCAACATCAACCTCCAGATGAACTACTGGCCCGCCGAGACCACGGGCCTGGCCGAGTGCCACGAACCGCTCTTCGACCTGGTCACCGACCTCGCCGAGGCCGGGCGGGCCACGGCCCGGGCCTACTACGACGCCCCGGGCTGGTGCTGCCACCACAACGTCGACCTCTGGCGCGCCACCCACCCGGCCCGCTGGGACCCGGTCTGGGCCAACTGGCCGATGGCCGGCCCCTGGCTGGCCGCCCACCTGTGGGAGCACCACCTCTTCCACGGCGACCGGTCCTTCCTCGCCGAGCGCGCCTACCCGGTGATGCGCGAGGCCGCCCGCTTCCTCACCCACCTGCTGGTCGAGGACGCCGACGGCACGCTGGTGACCTGCCCGTCCACCTCGCCCGAGCACCACTTCCGGCTCGCCGACGGCTCGACGGCCGCCGTCTCGGCCGGCTGCACCATGGACTACTGGCTCGCCGCCGAGCTGCTCGACACCACCGTCACCGCGGCCCGCGAGCTGGACACCGACCACGAGCTCGCGGCGGAACTGACCGGCGTCCGGGACCGGCTGCGGCGCCCGGCCCTCGGCGCCGACGGCCGCCTGCTGGAGTGGTGGGAGGACCTGCCGGAGGAGGACGCCGGCCACCGCCACCTCTCCCACCTCTACGGGCTCTACCCGGGCAGCGCCGTCGACCCGCTCACCGACAGCGCCCTGCTGCTCCCGGCCCGCCGGGCGCTGGACCGGCGCCTGGAGCACGGGGGCGGCGGCACCGGCTGGAGCCTGGCCTGGGTCGCCGCGCTGGCCGCCCGCCTGGGCGACGGCGCCCTGGCCGGTCACGCCGTCGAGCGCCTGCTCGCCACCTCCGTCGCGCCCAACCTGTTCGACCTGCACCCGCCCCGGCTCTTCCAGATCGACGGCAACTTCGGGATCACCGGCGCGATCGCCGAGATGCTGCTGCAGAGCCACAACGGCGTGCTGCGGCTGCTGCCCGCCCTGCCGCCGTCCTGGCCGGACGGCGACGTGCGGGGCCTGCGGGCCCGGGGCGGGGCCTCAGTGGACCTCAGCTGGCGTCAGGGGCGACCGGTGGCGGCAGAGTTGCACGCCACACGCCGCTCGACGGTCGACCTGCTGCTGCCCGCGGGCGCGGTCAGCCCCACGGTCACCGACCCGGCGGGCCGCCCCGTCGCACCCACCGGAGCACCCGGCGAGCCGCGGCGCCTCCGGCTCGACCTGCCCGCCGGCGGCGGTTGCCGGCTCTCCTTCTCCGGGTAGCCCCGAGCGGGTGGTCGGGCCTGACCAGCTGTCGCTCGGTCGATCTGCGCGGGCGTGCGTGCGAGGTCGTCACCTCGGCCGGGTGGTCCTCCGGTCGGCCGGGTAGGAGCGGTGGGCCTGCTGCACGGGCCGGGTGTCGAATCCAACCCGAGCAGCAGGAGGCCCCGGCACCGCGGTCTTCCGCGTCCGCACCGGTGACACGGAACCGGCCACGTCGGCTGCGCTCTGCCTCGAGGCTTGCACGGCGAGTCGCCTCGTGGCGTTCTCCGGCGCACCGGACAATGCGGGATCAGGGCGACATACTCGGCAGCAGGCAGACAAGGGCGGCCATGAGCAGCGCGATCGGACGAAGCGGCCATGCCGTTCACCGGGGGAGGGCGACGAGTTGGCTGTCGAAGGTGTTCGAGCTCAACCACGCGGGCGTGAACTGGCGGCGAGCGGTGGTGTTCCTGGATGTCGGGCTGGTGCCACTGATCGTCTTCTGGGCAATCGGACATGAGGAGTACCTGCTCAGTGCCCTGTTCGGCTTGCTCTTCACCTCGCTGGCCGACCCGGGCGGCGGGTTCGGGCACCGCACGGCGCACAGCGCCGTCTTCGCACTGATCGGCGCGGGGATCACTGCGCTGGCGTTCGGGATCGGCGGAGAGGCCTGGGGATGGCTCGCGCTCACGGCCTTCGCGGTCACGCTGGTGGCCGGCCTGACCCTCACCTTCGGGGTGCACAGGTTCGTCAATGCGATGCTGCTCAACGTCTGGTTCATCGTCGCCGTCGGGCTCGCGTTCAACCTCCACCACGCCGCCCGCCTCACCACCCACACCTGGGCCCAAGTGCTCGCCTGGGCGGGCGGGGCAGCGCTGTGGATCCTGATGACGTTCGTCGAATGGCTGGTCCGCGGGCGCCCGGACCTGCCCCAGCCGTTCGTCGAGATCCCCGGAGACACCTCGCGCAAGAAGCTGACCCCACCGGTCATCGTGTTCGTTGTGCTCCGCGCCCTGGTCATCGGCGGCACCGTCGCCCTCGCGTTCGGACTGGACCTGTCGTACGGCTACTGGATCCCGATCGCGGCAATCATCGCGATGAAGCCGAACCTGGAGCAGAGCACCCTCGTCTCCACCCAGCGCCTCGCGGGTGCATTCATCGGAGCCGTCGCGGCCGCGCTGCTGCTCCTGCTGCCTGCCAGTGAGACCGGCTTCCGACTGTTCGCGATGACGCGCGGACTGGAAGTCGTCGCGCTCGTCCTCTTCGTGCATGCCGTCGGAATCCGCTTCCTGAACTACGCCCTCTACTCCGCCGCCATCGCCGCCGGTGCGCTCGTCCTGGCCGACCTCCCGCAGCCCTCCCACTACGCCGCCGAGGGCTACCGAGTGCTGTGGACGGTGTGCGGCGCCGGCATCAGCCTGCTCGTCATGCTGCTGGCGGGCCTTCTCGCCAAACGCACCGCCGAGCGGACGCCACGATCGGCCTGATGTCCCCTGCGGCGTCCGGACCTGGATACTGGTCGTCAGCTGCGCAGGGGACGGACGGAGTGCCAGGTCGGCGCTGTCGGTGAGCTGGTGCCCGTGCGGCGGGCACTGGTGCACCGGTCGAGCTGTGGGGCTGCAACGGCCGGTCCCACCAGTTGTGGAGCCTCTCCTGAGGGTGCCTGGGCCTCGGCTGAACCCCGTCGGCGGCGCACCGGCGGCCGCTACGGGGCCGGGAAGAAGCGGGCGACGAACGCGTTGCGGAACGTGCCCGCCGGATCGGACTCGGCCAGCAGAGCGCGGAAGTCGTCCCAGCGCGGGTACCGCGCCCGGACCGTCTCGGGGGCCGTGGTGAAGACCTTGCCCCAGTGCGGCCGGGCGCCGAAGGCGGACAGCGCCTGCTCCACCGCCCCGACCGCGTCCGCCACGGCCACCGGGTCGGGGTGCCAGGTGAAGTGGAAGGCGACGCTGTCGCGTCCGTACGCGGGGCTGAGCCACAGCGCGTCGGCCGCCACCGTGCGGATCTCGCTGATCTGCAGGGCCGGTGCGATCCGCTCCCGGACCGCGTCGAGCGCATCGAAGGCGGCCACGGCGTCGGCACGGGCGACGAAGTACTCCGACTGCAACTCGTCGCCGCTGCTCGGCGTGAAGTCCAGCCGGAAGTGCGGGAGCCGGTCGTGCCAGCGGCCCGGGACGCCGAGCTGCCGCGTGCACGGTTCGGGCGGGCACCCCGGCACCGGGTGGCGCGGGCCGTCGGAGAGCACCGCGCCGTGCCAGTCCGCGGGCGCGTCGGGCCCGCCGCGCTGCTTCAGCCAGACCTGGTCGATCCGGTCGGTCCGCCAGGTGGTGAAGAGACTGACGCTGTACGCCGCCGCCATGACCTCGTCGAACCGATCGCGCAGCACGGCCGTCGGCAGCCCCTCGTAGACCCACTGCCGGACCTCGAAGGCCGGCACCACGTCCAGGGTCAGCCGGGTCACCACGCCGAGGGCGCCCAGCGCCACCACCGAACCGGGGAACTGCGGCGCGCCCCGGTCGACGGTGACCAGGGCGCCGTCCGCCGTGACCAGCTCGACGGCCCGCACCGCCGTGGCCAGCGAGCCGTTGCCGACCCCCGAGCCGTGCGTCCCGGTGGCGCACGCGCCCGCCACCGAGATGTGCGGCAGCGACCCGAGGTTGTGCAGTGCGAACCCCGCCCGGTCCAGTACCTGGGCGAGCTCGCCGTACCGCGTCCCGGCGCTCACCGTGACCGCACCGGCCCGGGCGTCCAGCTCGACGGCCCGGGGCAGACTTGCGACGGACACCAGGTCGCCGGTGGTGTCGGCGATGTCGTTGAACGAGTGCCCGCTGCCCAGCACGCGCAGCGACCGGCTGCCCGCGACGATCCGCTGCAACTCGGCTGTGGAGCGGGGTTCGTGGCACCGCTCGGCACGGAACACGATGGTGCCGGCCCAGTTGGTCGCGGCCACGGCCATGGGGGTGACTCCTCGGTGTCGGGTGACGCGGCGGTGCGGGTCAGCAGGGCGTCAGCGCACCGCGCGGCCGTCGTGCCGGCCTTGCGGCGTCACCCGGTGGCCGCCGGCGTCGACCCGGAGGCTCCCGAGGCGATGCTGCCGTACCCTCCCTGCAGGGTACGCCCGCTGATCACCGGCGAGGTCGCTGGCCGGAGAAACCGCCCGAGCGCGGCGCGCCCAGCATCCCGTTGTCATCGGCGACGGCGTACGCCGAGTCCTCGCGCCCGGTGCGCACCGGGGCCGCCAGGGTGACGACCGGCCTGGGGGGCACCCGGTGCGCGGCACCCATCACAACGCGACGAGCTGCCAGTCCTGGTTGGCACCGCCGGTGGTGGGCCACTGGACGACCTTGGCGGCGTCGGCCGTGGAGGCGTTCGCCACGTCGGCGCACCAGCCGGTGCGGACGTTGACGAGCCGGTAGTAGCCGCTGGTGGGCGACGGGACCAGCTGCCACGACTGGTTGTCGCTCGCGGTGTCGGTCCACTGGTCCAGGCCGGCGCCCTGGGCGGACCCGCCGGGACTGTCCAGCACCTTGCCGCTGCGGCCGTTGACCAGCCGGTAGGAGGAGCCGTCGGCGTTCGGTACCAGCGTCCACTGCTGGTTCGCGCCGCCGTTCCACGGCCACTGGATGACCGCGGCGCCGTCGGCGGTCGAGGAGTCGCTGACGTCCAGCACCTTGCCGCTGTTCCGGTTGACCAGTCGGTAGGTGTTCGAACTCCCGGGGATCGGCCGGTCGTAGGCCTCCAGGCTGCGGAGGGAGGCCCAGACGCCGGACGGCAGTCCGGTAACGGTGACGCGCAGGTACCGCGCCTGCGCCCGGAACGTGACCGTCTGCACCTGGTCGGTGCGGGTGGTGGCGGTGTTGTCGACCAGCGTGGTCCAGCTGCTGCTGTCGGTGGAACCGTCGATCCGGTACTGGTAGTTGACCTTGTCCAGCTCCCAGGCGAGCCGGACGCCGGTCAGGGAGCGGGTCGAGCCGAGGTCGACCTGGAGCCAGTGGCCCGTGCTGCCGTCGTTCGCGCACCAGCGGCTGGCCGTGGACCCGTCCACCGCGTTCGCCGCGGTGTTGCCCTTGGACGACTCCTCGCTGTCCGCGGTCGCCGTCCGCCCCGCGGCGACGTCGGCCGGCTGGACGGACCGGTCCAGGACGACGCCCACGACGCTGTCCTGGGGGTGGGTGGTGCGGTCGATGCCGGTGACGGTGACCCGGCCGTCGGTGCCGGTGCTGAACGCCAGCGCGGCGCCGGAGCGCACGTCGAAGGCCCGGGTGACCTGGGCGTCCCCGATCGGCGGGGTGGTGAAGGAGGTGCCGCTGTAGCCGGGCAGCAGGTGGACGTAGAAGGTGTCGTCCCGGTAGGTGAAGCCGTACTGGCCGTCGACCGGGTTCCACGGACCGCCCCGCGTCCCGTAGACCGACGACCCGCAGGCCGCCATGAAGGCGCCGATCTGCCGCAGCAGGGCGGCCTGGGCGTCGGAGACGGTGCCGTGCCGGTCCGGGCCGACGTTGACCATCGCGGTCATGTTCCGCACCCAGCAGTTGACCAGGATGTCCATCGCGGTGCCGTAGCCCATCACGGTGGCACCGGAGTTGTAGCCCCAGGTGCCGTCGACGGTGAAGACCTTCTCGACGAGTTGGCCGCTGCGGACCGCCCCGCTCGGTACCGAGCCGCCCTCGTCGCTGGCGTAGTCACCCACCCAGCCGGCGCGCGAGGTGGCGACGACGTCGGGCTGGTGCTTGCGGACCATGCCCATCAGGCCCAGCGGCCTGCCACTGGCGTCGGTCTCGCCGTAGGTCGCGTCCACCGGCCACTGGTTGGCGGTGTCCCGGTACTGGCCGGGCTCCCAGAAGAAGGCGGCATCGGCGTCCGTGCCCTGCTCCGCCAGCCAGCCGCCGTCCCACCACAGGTCGTCGATCGCCCCGTACTGGGTGACGAGTTCCTTGACGGCTTGGTACACCTCGGTCTTCATGATCCGCGCGTTCTCCCTGTGCGCCGGATCGGTGGTGTAGTGCCAGGGGTTGGGGGCACAGCCGGTGCCGTGGGCGTCGTAGTAGCCGGGGTAGCGCCAGTCGATCGGCGAGTAGTAGAGGCCGACCTTCAGCCCGGCTGCCCGAACCGCCGCGACGTAGTCCTTCACGAAGTCCCTGCCGAGCGGCGCCTGGCCGGAGTTCCAGCTGTTGGGGTGGTTGAGCGGCCACAGGGCGAAGCCGTCGTGGTGACGCGTCGTCAGCGTGACGTACCGCGCGCCGAAGTCCTTGGCCAACTGGGCCCAGGCCGCCGGGTCGTAGGCGTCCGCGGTGAACTGCTCGGCGGTGGCGTCGGTCACGTACTTCCGGTAGTCGTCCGGGGTGATCGGGGCGTCGTGCATCCACCACTCGCCCTTGGCCGGGCCCGCGTACACGCCCCAGTGGACGAACATGCCCAACTTGGCGTCCTGCAGCCACTGGAGCTTGGCGTCCGGCTGCTGGTCGACGCCGAGGTCGGACCTCGGGATCCGCAACGCGGGAAGCGGTAAGGGCAGGGGGGCGGTTGCCGCTGCGGAGGCGCGCGCCGCCAGGGGGACGGGGCCGAGTGCGGTGGCCACCGTCATGGCTGCGAGGCCGGTGAGCACCGACCGGCGTGAGGGGGAGTCCGACATCGTGGTCTCTCCTGTTCGATCGTGGGAAGCCTGCCCGGAGTCGTTCCTCCTGGGTGGGCGGCGGCACGGCTCGGTCGGGAGGGGTGGAGGCCAGGAGCGTCCCTGGTTCCTCGGCCCCGTACCGCCGAGAGACATCGGATGGATTAACGGATGTCCGCAGGGTCTCTGTCTAGGCTTCTGACGCATTTTCTTGCAAAGTGCCACGTGGATGTTGGAAGCCCGCTGCTGAGCCTGGGGGCTGACATGGGATGAATCGAAGGAATGTCAGGGGTGCGACGTCCGGTCGAGTCGAGCTGGAGTGGT
This sequence comes from Kitasatospora sp. NPDC058965, assembly GCF_042741245.1. Lineage (NCBI taxonomy): Bacteria > Bacillati > Actinomycetota > Actinomycetes > Kitasatosporales > Streptomycetaceae > Kitasatospora > Kitasatospora sp. NPDC058965. The sequence continues at coordinate 4,304 of NZ_JBHYKG010000021.1, read as the reverse complement.
GGTGCTCCGGAGCCCGGGCCAAGCTCTTGACAGCAAATGTTGTGAGCGTTAACAATTTGGTGAGCGCTCACACGGCAGCGGGCTCCCACCAAGACGGTGAACCGCAGCCGCGCACGGGCGATCCCCGCCGCTCCGCCGGCCGGGGCAGGACCAGCCCCCGTTCGGTCCGCCCCACCCGGCGGTCCCGTTCCGCGCTTTGAGGGTGAGTCAGCGGAACGGAGAGTGCCTGCCGCCGACGTTCGCGGGGACCTGGGTCCGTCGGCGGCAGGCGACATTCGTCGACACCGGTCAGCGGGCCGGGTGCAGGGCGGCGGTCTCGTCCGTGCGGTAGTCCAGGCGGCTGGTCACGTCGACGACACCGTCCACGCTCCGGCACAGCCGTTCCACCACCGACACCAGGGAACGGTGCTCGACCCTGCCGGTCAGGGTGACCCGGCCCTCGTCGACCCGGACGTCGACGCAGCCCGGAGCGATTCCCAGGGTGCGGTCCAGGATCTCGTGGGTGATCTCCTCGTTGATGGCCCGGTCCTGGCGGAGGAACACGCGCAGCAGGTCGCTTCGGCTGACGATGCCGACCAGACGTCCGGCCTCGTCGACGACGGGCAGGCGCTTGAGGTGATCGCGCTGCATCACGCGAGCGGCCTCGACCACGGTCCACTCGGGCCGCGCGCACACCGCCGGGCTGGTCATGAGGCCCTCGGCGGTGGCGGCGTGACTGCGCGTGTGCTCGCGGGGTGACAGCCGCGGGGCGAGCAGCAGCCCGGCGGGGTCCTCCTGGGCGGCCTCGTTGAGCAGTAGGTCGGCCTCGGAGACCAGGCCGATCGGCCGGTCCTCGCGGTCCAGGACGGGCACGGAGGTGATGTCGTGCTCGGCGAGCAGCCGGGCGATCTCCTTGAAGCCGGTGTCGGGCCGGACGGGCACGACGGACCGGGTCATCAGCTCTCCCACGATGCGGTGTCGCACGGTCGGGTCACTCCTTCTCTGGTGCCGGCGGCCCCGGGGCCGCGCGGTCGGGTGTGCTGGGTGTGGTGGTGCGTCCGGCCGAGGTCCGGGACGGGCGGCGTCCCGGGCGGTGTCCCGGGCGGTGGTCAGCCCGTCGAGTGGCGGACCACGACGACGGGGCACGGCGCGTGCTGCACGCAGTGGCCGCTGACGGAACCCAGCAGCGCGCCGACGAAGCCGCCGTGGCCCCGGCTGCCGACGACCAGGAGATCGGCGCTCCGGGCGGCCTCCAGCAGGCAGGCCACGGTGTCGCCCTGCACCACCCGGGGGTGGATCTCGACCGGACGGTCCGGGTCGGTCGCTCGTGCGACGACGTCGTCGAGGACCTTGAGGGCCATGCCGGCGAGGTCCTCGTCGGCCGCGATCGGCACGCTCCATCCGGTGGACACCGGGTACTGCCAGGCGGTGATCGCCTCGATCGAGGCGCCGCTGGAGCGGGCCTGGTCGACGGCCCAGCGCAGCGCGTCGATCGAGGACGGCGATCCGTCCACGCCGACGACGATCCGCCGCTGGGGTTCATCCTGCTCAGTCATGGTCCTTCTCCTTGTCGGCCGTGGTGGTCTCCACCATCGGCCTGCCGGCACCTGAGGGCGAAGGGTCGAGGGGGCAGCAGGGCCGGGACCTTCAGCCCCGGTGCGGCACGACTGTCGTCCCGGGGACCCGCGCGATCACCGGCCGGGCCGAGTACGCCCGGGATCCGCGACCAGCACGCCCGGGATCTGCGCCGGGCCCCGGAGGCCATGTGGCCGGGACCGTTGTTCCCCGGTCCGCGACCAATGGCCCAAGGCCCGGGCGGTCGGCTGTGGGCAAGCTGGCATCCACACCCCGATCGAGCAACCCGGTCGGACCGGCCGGTCGGACACGAACACCCCTGTTCGCACCGCAGAGTTGAGGAGCCCTCCGATGGCAAAGGCCTACCTGGTCGGCAGCGGCATAGCAGCCCTGTCCGCCGCGGCGTTCCTGATCCGCGACGGCGGCTTCGCCGGCAGCGACATCCACGTCTTCGAGGAGCAGGAGGAGGTCGGTGGCAGCCTGGATGCGGGCGGGAACCCGGTCGCGGGCTACACGATGCGCGGCGGGCGGATGTTCGAGGCCGAGTTCCGCTGCACCTACGACCTGCTGTCGGGCATCCCGTCGCTGGACGACCCGTCGATCTCCGCCACCCAGGACGTCTACGACTCCCACCAGGAGTCCCCGTGGGACGACGCCACCCGGCTGGTGGGCAGGGGAGGAGCGATCCGCGACGGCCACGCCATGGGCTTCTCCGAGCGCCACCGCCTCCAGCTGGTCAAGTGCCTGGCGACACCGGAGCGGATGCTGGACGGCAAGCGGATCACCGATTGCTTCCGCGAGGACTTCTTCACCACCGACTTCTGGTACATGTGGTGCACCACCTTCGCCTTCGAGCCCTGGCACAGCGCGATCGAGTTCCGCCGCTACCTGCTCCGCTTCGTGCACCTGTTCCCCGAGTTCGAGACCATGTCCGGGATCTACCGCACCCGGTACAACCAGTACGACTCGATCGTCCGCCCGCTGACCGCCTGGCTGCTGGAGCAGGGGGTGCGGATCCACACCGGCCGCCGGGTGGCCGACCTGTCCTTCCGGGCGGAGCCGGGCACGAGCGTCGAGCGCATCCACTTCGCGGGCGCCCACGCCGACCTGCCCATCGCCCCGGACGACCTGGTGTTCGTCACCAACGGTTCGATGACCGCCGACTCCACCCTCGGCTCGCACACCGCCCCGCCGGAAGGCCCGCACACCTCGCGCAGCCCCTCCTCCTTCCTGCTCTGGCGCCGCATCGCCCGTGGCCGCAAGGACTTCGGCCGCCCGGAGGTGTTCGACCGCAGTGTCGCCGACTCCACTTGGGAGTCCTTCACCGTCACCGCCAAGGACCCGGCCTTCCTGGACTGGATGGAGACGTTCACCGGCCGGGCCACCGGCCGCGGCGGCCTGCTCACCCTCACCGATTCCCCCTGGCTGCTCACCGTCGTGGTCAACCGCCAGCCCGTCTACCAGCAGCAGCCCGAGGACGTGTCCGTCTGGTGGGGCTACGGCCTCTTCCCCGACAAGCCCGGCAGCCACGTCCACAAGCCCATGCGGGAGTGCAGCGGGGAAGAGATCCTGCAGGAGGTCCTGCACCACCTGGCCGTGGACCCCGCCACCGCAGCGCGCGTCGCCGACGCGTCCACCGTCATCCCCTGCCTGATGCCCTACATCACCAGCCAGTTCCTGGTCCGTAGCCACGGCGACCGCCCGCAGGTCGTCCCGAACGGCTCCACCAACCTCGCCTTCATCGGCCAGTTCGCCGAGGTGCCGGACGACGTCGTCTTCACCGTCGAGTACTCCGTGCGCACCGCCTGGACCGCAGTGGCGCAGCTCCTCGGCCTCGACAAGCAGCCCCCGGCCGTCCACAAGGGCCACCACGACCCGCACGTCCTGGTGCAGGCCCTGCACACCATGCACCGCACGTGACGGTGGGAGGGCCGGGCTCCGGGCCCGGCCCCCGTGCCGTCACCCGCGACCGCGCGCGCCCACCGCGGTGCGCCCCCGCACCTCACCAACTCGCCCTTCCCGCAACAGAACCAGCAGAGGAGCCCGTCATGGCCGTCCACCACACCCACACCCCCGGGATGCCCCGCCGCCTCGCGGCCAGGATCCACCGCCGCACCGCACAGCCGGTCGACCGAGCAGCCGCCGGCACGGCCACCGCCACCACCACCACGGCCGTCGCCTTGGCCGCCGCCCGGGTCAGCCTCGGCTTCGTGTTCCTGTGGGCCTTCCTCGACAAGGCGTTCGGCCTCGGCTACGCCACCACGAGCGCCGCCGCCTGGGTCAACGGCGGCTCGCCCACCAAGGGCTTCCTCAGCCATGTCTCGGCCGGCCCGCTGCAGTCCGCCTTCCACCAGTGGGCCGGGCAGGTCTGGGCCGACTGGCTGTTCATGCTCGGCCTGCTCGGCATCGGCCTCGCGCTCATCGGCGGGATCGGCCTGCGGATCGCCGCGGCGAGCGGGACCCTGCTGCTGGCCATGATGTGGGCCGCGGAGTGGCCGCCGGCCCGCCACCTGGCGAACGGCGCCGCCAGCGGCTCCAGCAATCCCGTTGCCGACTACCACCTTCTGTACGCCCTGTTGCTGATCGTGCTGGCCGTCACCACCGCCGGCGACAGCTGGGGGCTGGGCCGCCGCTGGGCCGCCCTCCCGGTCGTGCGGGACCACCCCTGGCTGCGCTGACCCCGCACCCGCACCCGCACCAGCACCCGCACCGCAGCGCAGTGGCCGGCCGCGAGACAGTCGCGGCCGGCC
>NZ_JBHYKG010000020.1:0-49224 GCF_042741245.1 Kitasatospora sp. NPDC058965 | reverse complement strand
TCGGCGCGCTGCTGGCGGAGGGCATCGGCGACACCATCCGGGTCTCGCTCTCCGCGCCGCCGGTGGAGGAGGTCAAGGTCGGCATCCAGATCCTGGAGTCGCTGAACCTGCGTCAGCGCGGCCTGGAGATCGTCTCCTGCCCGTCCTGCGGTCGGGCCCAGGTCGACGTGTACAAGCTGGCGGAGGAGGTGACCGCCGGGCTGGAGGGCATGGAGGTGCCGCTGCGGGTGGCGGTCATGGGCTGCGTGGTGAACGGTCCGGGCGAGGCACGGGAGGCGGACCTCGGGGTGGCCTCGGGCAACGGCAAGGGGCAGATCTTCGTCAAGGGCGAGGTGATCAAGACCGTGCCCGAGTCGAAGATCGTGGAGACCCTGATCGAGGAGGCGATGCTGCTCGCCGAGCAGCACCTGGCCGAGGGCGGCCCCGGCGGCGTCCCCGCGGTGATCACGGCCGGCTGAACCCCTAGCGCACCGCCAGACCGAGAGGTGGAGTCATGTCACTGCTGTCCTCCGTCCAGAGCCCGGCCGACCTGAAGCGGCTCCCGGCCAACCGGCTGCCGCAACTCGCCCAGGAGGTCCGCGACTTCCTGATCGAAGCGGTCTCCCGCACCGGCGGCCATCTGGGGCCCAACCTCGGCGTGGTGGAACTGACCATCGCGCTGCACCGGGTCTTCGACTCGCCGCGCGACCGGATCCTCTTCGACACCGGGCACCAGGCCTACGTGCACAAGCTGCTGACCGGTCGGCAGGACTTCAGCCGACTGCGAGCCAAGGGCGGCCTGTCCGGCTATCCGTCGCGGGCCGAGTCCGAGCACGACGTGATCGAGAACTCGCACGCCTCCACCGTGCTCAGCTACGCCGACGGGATCGCCAAGGCGCACCAGATCCAGGGCCGACGGGACCGCCACACCGTCGCGGTGATCGGTGACGGCGCGCTCACCGGCGGGCTCGCCTGGGAGGCGATCAACAACATCGCCGAGGCGCAGGACCGCCCACTGGTCATCGTGGTCAACGACAACGAGCGCTCCTACGCCAAGACCATCGGCGGCCTGGCCAACCACCTGGCGACGCTGCGCACCACCCAGGGCTACGAGCGGTTCCTGACCTGGGGCAAGGAGGCGCTGCAGCGCACCCCGGTGGTCGGGCAGCCGATCTTCGAGGCGCTGCACGGCGCCAAGAAGGGCTTCAAGGACTCGTTCGCCCCGCAGGGCATGTTCGAGGACCTGGGCCTGAAGTACGTCGGCCCGATCGACGGGCACGACATCGCCGCGGTCGAGTCGGCGCTGCGCAAGGCGCGCGGCTTCGGCGGCCCGGTCATCGTGCACTGCCTGACCGTCAAGGGCCGCGGCTACCGCCCGGCCGAGCTGGACGAGGCGGACCGGTTCCACGCGGTCGGCGCGATGGACCCGTACACCTGCCTGCCGCTGTCGGCCAGCGGCGGCACCTCCTGGACCTCGGTGTTCGGCGAGGAGATGGTGGCCGTCGGCGCCCAGCGGCCGGACGTGGTGGCGATCACCGCGGCGATGCTGCAGCCGGTGGGCCTGGCGCCGTTCGCCAAGGCCTACCCCGACCGGATCTTCGACGTGGGCATCGCCGAGCAGCACGCGGTGACCAGCGCCGCGGGCCTGGCCACCGGCGGGCTGCACCCGGTGGTGGCGGTCTACGCGACCTTCCTGAACCGGGCCTTCGACCAGGTGCTGATGGACGTGGCGCTGCACCGGCTGGGCGTCACCTTCGTGCTGGACCGCGCCGGGGTGACCGGGAACGACGGTGCCTCGCACAACGGCATGTGGGACATGTCGATCCTCCAGGTGGTCCCCGGGCTGCGGCTGGCCGCCCCGCGCGACGCCGAGCAGCTGAAGCAGCAACTGCGCGAGGCGCTGGAGGTGACCGACGCGCCCACCGTGGTCCGGTTCCCCAAGGGCGAGATCGGTCCGGTGATCCCGGCGGTCGAGCACCTGGGCGGGGTGGACGTGCTGCAGCGCACCAGCGTGCCCGGCCGCACCGGGCAGCAGATCCTGCTGGTCTCGGCCGGCACCATGGCCGGCGCCTGCCTGGACGCGGCCGCGCTGCTGACCGCCGACGGCTTCGCCACCACGGTGGTGGACCCGCGCTGGGTCAAGCCGGTGGACCCGGCGCTGGTCAAGCTGGCCGCCGAGCACCAGCTGGTGGTCACCGTGGAGGACAACGGCCGCACCGGCGGCGTCGGCGCGGCCGTCGCGCAGGCGCTGCGGGACGCCGAAGTGGACACCCCGCTGCGCGACCTGGGGCTGCGCCAGGAGTTCCTGGAGCACGCCGGGCGGGGAGAGATCATGGAGGAGGCGGGCCTCACCGGCACCGGCATCGCCGCCCAGGCCGCCGCCTTCGCCAAGCACTTGCTGACCGACCGAGGAGTGAACGAGCCCCGTGCCAGCTGACCGACCCCAAGGAGCGATGGACCTCGCCGCGCTGCTCGCCGCGCGCGGCGGGGAGCGGTACGAGCTGCACGCCCGCCACCTGAACCCGCAGCTGCCCCGGATGCTGCACACCATCGGCTTCGACAAGACCTACGAGCGGGCCGCGGGCGCCTACTTCTACGACGCCGAGGGCAACGAGTACCTCGACATGCTGGCCGGCTTCGGCATCTTCGCGCTGGGCCGGCACCACCCGGTGGTGCGGGACGCGGTCCAGCAGGTGATGGACCTCGACCTGCCGGACCTGACCCGGTTCGACTGCCCGCCGCTGCCGGGGCTGCTGGCCGAGGAGCTGCTGGCGCTGGCCCCGGGCATGGACCGGGTCTTCTTCGGCAACAGCGGCACCGAGGCGGTGGAGACGGCGCTGAAGTTCGCCCGGTACGCCACCGGCCGCAAGCGCGTGCTCTTCTGCGACCACGCCTTCCACGGCCTGACCACCGGCTCGCTCTCGGTCAACGGCGAGTCCGGCTTCCGCAAGGGCTTCGACCCGCTGCTGCCGGACACCGCGATCCCGCTCGGCGACCTGGCCGCGCTCCAGCGCGAGCTGCGCAAGGGCGACGTGGCGGCGTTGATCGTGGAGCCGATCCAGGGCAAGGGCGTGCACGCGCCGCCGCCCGGCTGGCTGAGCGCCGCCCAGGCGCTGCTGCACGAGCACAAGGCGCTGCTGATCTGCGACGAGGTGCAGACCGGGATCGGCCGCACCGGCGCGTTCTTCGCCTACCAGGACGAGGACGGGGTGCAGCCGGACCTGGTCTGCGCGGCCAAGGCGCTGTCCGGCGGCTACGTGCCGATCGGCGCCACCCTGGGCAAGAACTGGATCTTCGAGAAGGTCTACTCCTCGATGGACCGGGTGCTGGTGCACTCGGCCAGCTTCGGGTCCAACGCGCAGGCGATGGCCGCGGGACTGGCCACCCTGAAGGTGATGAAGGACGAGCGGGTGGTGGAGAACGCCCGCGCGGTGGGCGACCTGCTCCGCTCCCGGCTGGCCGCGCTGACCGAGAAGTACGAGCTGCTGGCCGAGGTGCGCGGGCGCGGGCTGATGATCGGCATCGAGTTCGGCCGGCCGAAGTCGCTCAAGCTGCGCACCGGCTGGACGGCGCTGCAGGCGGCCCGCAAGGGGCTGTTCGCCCAGATGGTGGTGGTCCCGCTGCTGCAGCGGCACCGGATCCTGACCCAGGTCTCCGGCGACCACCTCGAAGTGATCAAGCTGATCCCGCCGCTGATCATCACCGAGCGCGAGGTCGACCGGTTCGTGGACGCGTTCTGCGACGTCATGGACGACGCGCACCGCGGCAGCGGGCTGATGTGGGACTTCGGCAAGACGCTGGTCAAGCAGGCGGTCGGCAGCCGCTGAGGAGCTACAGCTCGACCCGGCGGCGGCGGACCACCACGTAGAGGTCGATCGCGGCGAACACGGTCAGGGCGAAGCAGGCGACGGCGAAGCCGATCAGGGTGCTCCGGGCGGGCACGCTGGTCGGCCCCGCCAGCGCGGCGAAGAACGCGAAGGCCGCGGTGATCAGCGCGAAGAACGGGGTGAACAGCACCGAGAGCAGGAAGCGCAGCTTGAGGTCGCTGCGGGCGAACCGGGGTTCGGTCCCACTGCGCCACCGTCGCGGCGCGGTCGCGTAGCGCATCGCACCCACCTCCGTCCGTTACCGGGGTACCCGGACACCTCCAGGTTAATCCGGCGGTACCCTCGTGGTCCGGGCCCGGGGCTGCGGGCCGGCGTGGACGAGCGGAGGTTCGGCGTGAGCATCGCGGTGTGCACCATCTGCACGGGGACCGGGCGGTTGGCCGGGCTGCAGTGCCGGACCTGCAAGGGCACCGGGACCACCGAGCGGGACGGCGGCGGCAACTGCTTCCTCTGCTCGGGCACCGGCACGTACACCCGCTTCCGGGTCTCCGCCGACGGCAGCAAGCAGGCGTACCGCGAGGAGCCCTGCCGGACCTGCGACGGCACCGGCTCGCTCACCGCCGGTCACCCGGTGGATGCTTGATCGTCCTTCAGTCCGCTCTTTCTGATGTACGGTCAAAACGATACCGTGGACGTACTCTTCGTATCCGATGCGAGGTCGCCATGGTCGCCACCGTCACCTACTCCCGCTACTGCGCGTCCTGCGGGACGCCGGTGTCCGAGGGACCGGAGGGCGGCTACGTCTGCGGGGCCTGCTTCCACGTGGTGGAGCCGCTCGGGGCGGACGAGGCGCGCAAGCGGCGGCGCGCCGAGCGCGCCGCCATGGTGACGGCGGCGGCCCGGCTGCGGGCGCAACGGGAGCAGTACTGACCTCCGGTCACGGCTTGCGGGCGACCACCGCGTAGCCCGGGGCCCAGACCTCGGCCTCCTCGGCGGAGGCGGGGCGCCACTGGGCCAGCGCCACCAGGCCCGGCTCGACCGGCTCCAGTCCCGCGGTGAACCGGGCGACCTGCTCCCGGGTGCGCGGGCTGACCTGGGCCGCCGCCCGCTTGTAGATCTCCTTGCCCGCCTCGGCGGTGGCCGGCGGGTCGAAGTCGCCGGTGGCGTGCGACAGGATCAGGTAGCTGCCGGCCGGGAGCGCCGCCAGCAGCTGTGCCACCAGGCCGTACGGGTCCAGCTCCTCGTCGACGAAGTGCAGCACCGCGACCAGCATCAGGGCGACCGGGCGGTCGAGGTCCAGCACCTCGCGCACCCGGGGGTCGGCCAGGATCGTGGCGGGCTCGCGCAGGTCGGCCTGGATCACCGTGGTGGCGCCGTGGCCGGGGCCGGACATCAGGGCCCGGGCGTGCGCCAGCACGATCGGGTCGTTGTCCACGTAGACCACGGAGGCCTTCGGGTTCACCTGCTGGGCGACCTCGTGGGTGTTGCCCGCGGTGGGGATGCCGGTGCCGATGTCCAGGAACTGGTCGATGCCCTGGTCCGCGACGAACCGGACGGCCCGCTGCAGGAAGCCGCGGTTGGCCCGGGCGGCGCCCGGGGTCTGCGGGGCGACCGCGATCATCTGCTCGGCCGCGGCCCGGTCGGCCGGGAAGTTGTCCTTGCCGCCCAGGTAGTAGTTGTAGATCCGGGCCGGGTGGGGGACCTCCGGCCGCAGGTCGGTGGCCGGGCGCTCCTCCTCGGTCCAGTCCGTGGCCATCCAGCTGACGTCGTTCTCCATGGTTCCGTCCCGCCCTCGTCGTCCCTACTGCGCTGCCCGTGCTCCAGGCAGCAGCATAGACAGCGCACGATCATCCGGGCGACGATGTGTCAATTGTTCGACCTGGGGCTCATGGTGGCGAGTGGTCCGTGCATGGCTGGTGGGGTTCGCGCCCCCGCGGCCGCGAGCGCGCCGGGGCGCGACCCGGTCATTCGGTACGACGGTCGGACGGATACGCAACGTCCCTGGTCGTCCGGGGGACGGCCGACCAGGGACGCTACGCACAACGGACTAGTCGAGCGGTCCGCCGGCGACGTAAATCACCTGGCCGCTGACGAAGCCCGCACCCTCGCTGGCGAGGAACGAGATGGTGTGCGCGATGTCCTCGGGCACGCCGACCCGGTTGACCGGGATCTGGGTGGCTGCGGCCTGCTTGAAGGCCTCGAACTCCATGCCGACCCGGGCGGCGGTGGCCGCGGTCATGTCGGTGGCGATGAAGCCCGGGGCCACCGCGTTGGCGGTGATGCCGAACTTGCCCAGCTCGATCGCCAGGGTCTTGGTGAAGCCCTGCAGGCCGGCCTTGGCCGCGGAGTAGTTGGCCTGGCCGCGGTTGCCCTGGGCGGAGGAGGAGGAGAGGTTCACGATCCGGCCGAAGCCGGCGTCCACCATGTGCTTCTGGCAGGCCCGGCTCATCAGGAAGGCGCCGCGCAGGTGCACGTTCAGCACGGTGTCCCAGTCGGACACGGACATCTTGAACAGCAGGTTGTCGCGCAGCACGCCGGCGTTGTTGACCAGCACCACCGGGGCGCCGAGCTCGGCGGCGATCCGGTCCACGGCGGCCTGCACCTGGGCCTCGTCGGACACGTCCGCACCCACGGCGAGGGCCCGGCCGCCGGCCGCGGTGATCCGCTCCACGGTCTCCTTGCCGGCCGACTCCTCCAGGTCGACCACGGCGACCGCGTAGCCGTCCGCGGCCAGCCGCAGGGCGGTGGCGGCGCCGATGCCGCGGGCGGCACCGGTGACGACGGCGACCTTCTGGCTGCTGGTCTGCTCGGTCATGCGAAGCACTCGTCTCTACTCGGTTCAGGGGGGAGTTACCCTACCGATGAGTAGTTAACGGGGCCAGAGTGCCACTTTGTGTTTTGGTCAAGTCGATATCAAGGGACGAATTAGCACAAGTACCCCGAACAATCGTCTACTGTCCGCCCCTGCCTGCCGCATCGGGGGCTCCGTTTGTATAGTGTGCGCCAGCAGCCGTCGGCTGCACGGCGGAGCTCCCCTCGAATCGGGTCGACATCACTGCGGTTGGTGCCGGTCCCACCCGGGGGAGGCCAGCACGCCGCTACTGCCCCGCCCGGGTGTCCCACAGCACGCCGGGTGTGACATCAGGACGGATTCATGGTGCTGGGGGAGATCCCGACGACCCGTGTGCCCGGACGACTTCAGCAGTCGCCCGGCCACCTCATCCGCGTGACCCAGCAGGTGCACACCAGGCTGTGGTCCGAACATGTCGGAGCCGAACTGACGGCTCCTCAGTTCGCGGTCCTGCTCGCGCTCGCTCTCGAACCGGGCGCCGACCAGCGCACCGTCGGTGAGCGTGCGTCGCTGGACAAGGCGACGATGGCCGAGATGGTCGCTCGGCTGGTGCGGCGTGGCCTGGTGCTGCGCCGCCGCGATCCGGCGGACGGCCGGCGCAAACTGCTCGCCCTCTCGCAGAACGGTGCCCAAGCCGTGCGGGAGGCCACCGGCGGGGTGGTCAGGGTGCAGCGCACCCTGTTCGAACCGCTCAGCCCCGACGAGCAGCTCGAGCTCGTCCGGGTGCTGGCCAAGATAGCCAGGCTCGAACCGGCGGCCGTGGCCGCGCTGACCGACACCCGGCCGCTGCTGGACGCGCAGCGAGCGGTCGGCTACCTGATCCGGGTCGGCCAGCAGGTGCACACCAAGCTCTGGTCGGAGCACGTCGGCTCGGAGTTGACGGCTCCTCAGTTCGCCGTGCTGGACGCCCTGGAGACCGAGCCGGGCGCCGACCAGCGCACGGTCGGCGAGCTCGCCTCGCTGGACAAGGCGACCATGGCCGAGATGGTCTCTCGACTCGTCCGACGCGGCCTGGTGCTGCGCCGGCGGGACCCCTCGGACGGCCGGCGCAACCTGCTCTCGCTCTCGCCCACCGGTCAGGAGCTGTTGCACAGCGCCGCCGCCGGGGTGGCGCAGGTGGAGCGGCTGCTGCTGGAACCGCTGGACCCGACCGAGCAGCAGCGGGTCCTGGTCCTGCTCGGCAAGGCGGCCCGGCTCGCGCCGGAGGCGTAACGATTCGCCTTCGAGTTCCTGGGAATTTGCCGGGAATCGATCGACGGCAAAGCCATAAGAGAAACCCTGTGGGCATCCCTCGACAAGGGACGCCCACAGGGTTTTTCACTGACTCCCGGTCAGTACATGCTCAGTTCCAGTCGAAACCGGTCGGGTCCGGGCCGATCCGCCGACCGGTGGCGACGGAGGCGACCGCCGCCATGTCCTCGGCGTCCAGCTCGAAGCCGGTCACCTCGAAGTTCTCCCGGATCCGGCTGGGGGTGACCGACTTCGGGATGGCGATCACGCCGCTCTGCAGGTGCCAGCGGAGCACCACCTGGGCCGGGGTGCGGCCGTGCTTGGCGGCGACCTTGGCCAGCGCCGGCTCGCCGAGCAGTTCCTTGCCCTGGCCGAGCGGGCTCCACGCCTCGGTGGCCACGCCGTGCTCGGCGTGGAAGGCGCGCAGCTCCTGCTGCGGGAAGTAGGGGTGCAGCTCGACCTGGTTGACCGCCGGCACCAGCGAGCCGGCCCCGAGCAGGTGGCCCAGCTCGGCCGGGCCGAAGTTGGAGACGCCGACCGCCTTGGCCCGGCCGTCGGCGGCCAGCTCCTCGAAGGCCTGCCAGATGTTGCCGTAGCTGCCGTGCATCGGGCGCGGCCAGTGGATCAGGTAGAGGTCGACGTAGTCGGTGCCGAGGCGCTCCAGCGAGGCGTCGAACTCGCGCAGCACCGCGTCCCGGCCGGACGTGCCGGACCAGTCCTTGGTGCCGCTGTTCCACAGCTTGGTGGTGAGGAAGAGCTCCTCGCGCGGCACGCCCGCCTCGCGGATGCCCCGGCCGGTGCCGACCTCGTTCTCGTAGACCGCGGCGGTGTCGATGCTGCGGTAGCCGGACTCGATCGCGGTGCGGACGGCGGTGGCCGCCTCGTCGTCCGCCACCTGCCAGACGCCGAAGCCGAGCTGCGGCATGGCGAGTCCGTTGTTCAGGGTGATGCTGGGGATGGTGCTCACGAGCGGGTAGTGCCCTTCGGGTGGTCCAGTGGTGCCGGAGGGACAACCCGTGGCGGGGCACAGGTGTTCCCGGGCGGGTGCCGCGATCCCCGGACCACTCGTGTGGGGGACGGTGCGTACTCCGTACGGGGCAGCCGCCGGTGGATCGGAGCGGCTTTGCCCGGCCCGGCCCGCAGACTGCCCCTGTGACCAAGAACCTGGGCGGTGCGCCCTCCGGAAAGAAGCCGAGCGAGATCGCCGGCATCCCGATCAACCTCGTCGTCGGCGTGGTGGCGGCGGCGCTGGCGCTCTGGTTCCTGTTCGCCAACCTGGAGCGGGTGCAGATCCAGTTCTGGGTCTTCACGGTGACGGCGCCGCTGTGGATCGCGCTGCTCACCACGCTGCTGATCGGCGCGGTGGTCGGCTACGTCTTCAAGGGGCGCCGGGACAACCGTTAGGGCCGGCCGGGGGCAGCCCGGCAGATCGTTTCGAAGGGGAGGGACGGCGCGTGACCACGGCGCCTTTCACCCCGCTGATCCAGCTCAGCGGGGTCAACAAGCACTACGGGGCACTCCACGTGCTCCAGGACATCGAGTTGACGGTGGGCCGGGGGGAGGTGGTGGTGGTGATCGGCCCCTCGGGCTCCGGCAAGTCGACGCTGTGCCGCACCATCAACCGGCTGGAGTCGATCGAGAGCGGCACCATCACCATCGACGGCCTGCCGCTGCCGGCCGAGGGCAAGGGGCTCGCCCGGCTGCGGGCCGAGGTCGGGATGGTGTTCCAGTCCTTCAACCTGTTCGCCCACAAGACCGTGCTGCAGAACGTGACGCTGGCCCAGATCAAGGTCCGCAAGCGCGGCCGCGCGGAGGCCGAGGGCAAGGGCCGGGCGCTGCTGGCCCGGGTGGGCCTGGCCGACCACGTGGACAAGTACCCGGCCCAGCTCTCCGGCGGCCAGCAGCAGCGGGTGGCGATCGCCCGGGCGCTGGCCATGGAGCCGAAGGCGCTGCTGTTCGACGAGCCGACCTCGGCGCTCGACCCCGAGATGATCAACGAGGTGCTGGACGTGATGCGCGGGCTCGCGGCGGAGGGGATGACCATGGTGGTGGTCACCCACGAGATGGGCTTCGCCCGCTCCGCCGCGAACCGCGTGGTGTTCATGGCGGACGGGAGGATCGTCGAGGACCGCGCGCCGGAGGAGTTCTTCGCCAACCCGCGCAGCGACCGGGCCAAGGACTTCCTCTCCAAGATCCTCCACCACTGAGGGGGCGGCCGTGCGACGCTTCCTCGCCTGTCCGCTGCTCCTGCTGCTGCTGGCCGCCCCGGTCGGCTGCGGCAAGCCCGGGACCCCGCCCACCAAGGGGCCGCAGCCGTCCAGCCTGCCCAGCTACCAGGTCGCGCCGAGCGGCGCGGTGACCGGCTCGCCCACGCTGGACGCGGCCCGCAGCCGCGGCCACCTGGTGGTCGGCGCCAAGGAGGACCAGCCCTACCTGGGCCAGAAGGACCCGGCCAGCGGGGTCTACTCGGGCTTCGACATCGAGATCGCCAGGATGGTCGCCGCCGACCTGGGCTTCGGACCCGACCAGGTCGAGTTCAAGACGATCGCCTCGGCCAACCGGGAGACCGCGCTGCAGAACGGCCAGGTCGACTACTACGTGGGCACCTACACCATCAACGACAACCGCAAGAAGCTGGTCGGCTTCGCCGGACCGTACTTCGTCGCCGGGCAGGGCCTGCTGGTGCGCAAGCACGAGACCGGGATCGACGGTCCGCAGGACCTGGCCGGCAAGAAGGTCTGCTCGGCCGCCGGCTCCACCCCCTACCAGCGGATCCAGCAGCAGTACCCGCAGGCGAAGCTGGTCGGCTACGACACCTACTCGGCCTGCGTGGACAACCTGATCACCGGCCAGGTGGACGCGGTGACCACCGACAACGCCATCCTGCAGGGCTACGCGGCCAAGGTGCCGGACGAGCTGCGGATGGCCGGGCAGCCGTTCTCCACCGAGCCGTACGGGATCGGGACCCCCAAGTCCGACACCGTGCTGCGCGGCGCGCTCGACGACGCGCTGGCGCGCCACGAGCAGAACGGCGACTGGAAGAAGGCCTACGACGCCACCCTGGGCCTGTCCGGCGTGCCGGCGCCCACCCCGCCGCCGATCCAGCGGTACTGAGGAGGGGACCGATGCACGTCCTGACCGCCAACTGGCACACCTACTGGGAGGGTTTCGTCGGCACCCTGGAGCTCACCGTGGTCAGCGCCGCGCTGGCGCTGCTGCTCGGGGTGCTGATCGCGGGCTTCCGGGTCTCCCCGGTGCCCGCGCTGCGCGCCTTCGGCACCGGCTGGGTCACGGTGCTGCGCAACACCCCGCTGACCCTGCTCTTCTTCATCGTGGTGCTGGGCCTGCCCCGGTTCGGCATCTCGCTGCCCTTCTTCACCTTCGCGGTGCTGGCGCTGGGCTGCTACACCTCGGCCTTCATCTGCGAGGCGCTGCGCTCGGGCATCAACACGGTGCCGCTGGGCCAGGGCGAGGCGGCCCGCAGCCTCGGCATGACCTTCGGCCAGACCCTCTCGGTGGTGGTGCTGCCGCAGGCGGCCCGCTCGGTGATCGCGCCGATCGGCAGCCTGCTGATCGCGCTGGCCAAGAACTCGGCGATCGCCGGTTCGTTCAGCGTGACCGAACTGCTCGGCACCTACCGCACCATCAACGAGCTGGGCTACGGCATCGTCTGGACCTTCGTCTGGATCGCGGTCGGCTACCTGATCATCACCCTGGCGATCAGCGCGGTCTTCAACCTGTTGGAACGACGACTGGCGGTGGCCCGATGACGGTGGCGGCACCGAGCGCCAGTGCGCTCTACGACCTCCCCGGCCCCAAGGCGCGCTCCCGGCACCGGCTGTACGGGGTGCTGGCGCTGCTCGGGATCGCCGGCCTGCTCGCCTGGCTGGGCTACGAGCTGGTCAGCACCGGACAGTTCAGCTCCGCCAAGTGGGCCCCGTTCCAGTACGTCGGGATCCAGGAGCTGCTCTGGCACGGGCTGCTCAACACCCTCAAGGCCTTCGGGCTGACCGTGCTCCTCGCGCTGCCCTTCGGCGCGCTGTTCGCGGCCGGGCGGCTCTCCGACCACCGGGTGGTGCGCTGGTTCTCCACCGTGGTGGTGGAGTTCTTCCGGGCCATGCCGCTGCTGGTGATGATCTTCTTCATCTTCGTGGCGATGAAGGTGCAGCCGTTGTGGGCGCTGGTGGCCGGGCTCACCCTGTACAACGGCTCGGTGCTGGCCGAGGTGTTCCGGGCCGGGGTGCGGGCGGTGCCGCGCGGGCAGCGGGAGGCCGCGTTCGCGCTCGGCCTGCGCAAGACCCAGGTGATGGCGTACGTGCTGGTGCCGCAGGCCAACCGGGCGATGCTGCCGAGCATCATCAGCCAGTTGGTGGTGGCACTGAAGGACACCTCGCTGGGCTTCCTGATCACCTACGAGGAGTTCCTGCACGCGGGCAAGCTGATCGCCACCAACCTGGACTACGACCTGCCGTTCATCCCGGTGGTGATGGTGATCGCGCCGATCTACATCGGGATGTGCCTGCTGCTCTCCTGGCTGGCCCGCTGGGTGGAGCGGCGCGGGCGGCGCAGCCCGCGGGTGCGCGGCGGGGCGCCGGTGGCTGCGGCGGGGGTGACCACGGGGCTGCCGCCGGAGGCGCAGGCGCAGGAGTAGCCGGGCGGTGCGGAGCGGGCCGGTGGGCGCGCGCTGACGGGGTGGCGGGACGGGGCCCCAGGGGAAGGCCGGTCACCGGCACCCCGTCAGCGGCGGCGGGTCTAGGAGAACGGATCCGGCTTGGGCGGCGCTGAAGCGGTGCTGGGGGGAGCGCTGTCGCCGGGTTGTGCCGGCTCCGCCTGCGGGGCGAAGGGGTCGAAGTCCGGGGGCGGGACCATGACGGGGGTGCCCTTGGCGGTTTCCGGTTGTGCGGGTTCGTCGGGTTGGGGCGCGAAGGGGTCGAAGTCGGGCGGCGGGACCATGACGGGGGTGCCCTTGGCGGCCTCGGGTAGTGCCGGTTCGTCGGGTTGGGGCGCGAAGGGGTCGAAGTCGGGCGGCGGGACCATGACGGGGGTGCCCTTGGCGGCCGGGGGCTCCTCGGGCTCCGCGGGTTCGTCGGGCTGCGGGGCGAAGGGGTCGAAGTCCGCGGGCGGGACCAGGACCGGGGTGCCCTTGCCCGGGGCGGGCGGCGGGGCCACGGGCGGGGCCGGCACCGGGACCGCGGGGGCGGTGGCAGGGCGGGGCGGCGGCGTCGCGGTGGCGTGCGTGACGGTGCCGAACGGGTCCTGCGGCTGGTTGTTCATCACCGTGCCGAAGGGGTCGAGCGGCACCGGCCTGGGCGCGGGCGGAGCCGCCGGGGCGGCGGGCGGCTCGGGAGCGCTCGCGACCACCGGCGGACCCTGCGGCTCCGCGGGTTCGTCGGGCTGCGGGGCGAAGGGGTCGAAGTCCGGGGGCGGCACCAGGACCGGGGTGCCCTTGCCGGGCGCCGGCGCCTCGGCCACCGGCACCTCGGCCACCGGCTCGGCGGGAGCCGTCGGCGGCGCGGGCCGGGACGCCGGGACCGTCGGCGGCGCCGGCGGCACGGGCGGGACGGGCGGCGCCGCGGGCAGCGGGGCCACCGGCGGCTGAGCCGCCGTCAGCTCGGGCTCGGGCATCGGCGCCGGGTCGGGCCGAGGCTCCGGCTCGGGCATCGGCATCGGCTCCGGCCGCGGCGCCGGTACGGGCTCCGCGACCGGCTGCGGTGCCGTCACCCGGGGCGCCGTCGGCCGATGGTCCGTCAGGCGCGCCGGCTCCCCGTCCCACCCGGTCTCCACGCTGCGCAGCAGGTCCGCGAAGAGCTGCGCGTACCGCTCCCAGTCCTCGCCGTTCGCCGTCCCCAGCTGCACCGAGAGCAGCGAACCGCCGTCCGGCAGCGGCAGGAAGGCCTGCATCACCGAGCAGACCACCCAGTGCCGCGCACCGTCCCCGGTCAGCGCGGCCGGCACCGCTCCGGTCCGACTCTGCACCAGCACCACCGCCGGGCCGGCCGGCAGGATCACCGTCCAGACCTCGGCGTGCGGGCGCGTGGTGGCCAGCTCGGCGGCGAGTTCGGCGATCGGGGTGGCGTCCCGGTGCACGGCGACCACCAGTGAGGCGGTGCTCGGCCGGCCGTCCACCTCCACCGCCGCCAGCCCCGCGTACCGGACGCCGGCCGCCGCGGCCGGGTCGGCCAGGCTCGCGGCCAGCACCGCCCAGTCGCGGCGGGCGGACGGCCGGTCGGCCGCGAACAGCTCCGCGGCCACCTCGACCAGGTGCTCGCCCAGCGCCCGCCCCGAGCCGCGCGCGGTGAGCGCGTGGAAGGCGGCCGGCAGCGCGAGCCGGACCTCGACCCCGTGACCGGTGGGCAGCTCCTCCGGGCCCAGCGTGTGCCGCCCGCCGGCGAGTTCGGCCAGCGGCGCGGCGAACGGCGGGCGCAGCCGGGCGTCCGACGGCTGGGCGGCCACCGGCAGCTGGAAGTCCGCGGCCTGCGGGACACCGGTGCTCCCGGTCACCCCGCGCACCGGGCCGTCGCCGTGGCGGGCCAGCACCTGGGCGACGGCCTCGGCCGCGCGCGGCGCCGGGTCGGTCGGGCCGGCGCAGGACAGCACGGTGCCGAAGCCCGGCAGCGCCAGGTGCCCCGGTCCGGAGAGGGCGAGCCAGCTGTCGAAGAGCCGGGCGCGGGCCGGTCCGGTGGTGAGCGCGGCGGCCGGGTACCGGGTGGTCCGGGGGCCGAGCAGGGCCGCGGCGAGCGAGTCCAGGGTGGCGCCGAGTGCGTCCGCGCCGGCGGTGGCCGCCGAGCCGGGCGCCGCGCCCACGTAGCCGTCCTGCGTCATGTTCCGCGGCCCCCGCTCCCGATCGCCGTCCGTGCAGCTTGTTGTATCAGAGTGCGGGCGGCGCCGGGTCGGCTCCGTCCGCGGTGCCCAGCGCCAGCCCGGTCAGGGCCTCGGCCAGGCCCGGAACGGCGAGCAGACCGGCCAGGTCGCGCACCAGGTCGGCGGTGGGCGAGCCCGGGCGCTCGGCGGCCAGGTACCCCGACACGGCCGCCGCCAACTCGGGTTCGCGGGCGGCGGTGACCACCAACGCGGCCACGAAGTCCTGCACCAGGCGGCGGCGGACCAGCTCGCTCGGCTCCCGCCGGCCCTCGGCCAGCCAGGCCAGCGAGGTGATCTCGGCCTTGGCGATCCAGGCCCGGATGGTGAGCCGCAGCTGCGGACTGGGGTCGGTCAGCGCCAGGTGGACCAGGATCTGGTCGTGGGCGGCCCGGCGGACCTCGTCGATCACGGCGTTGGTGCCGGGGCTGGCCGCCACCGAGCCGCCGCGCAGCAGGGCGGCGAAGCCCGGACCGTGACCGGCGACGTACTCCAGGTAGCGCTCCACCACCCGGTCCAGGCGTTCGGACAGGGCACCGACCGCGGGCTCCTCGAACCGGCCGGCCAGCTCCGCGCCGGCCCGGCGCAGCGACTCCTCGTAGATCGCCTGCTTGCCGGGGAAGTAGTGGTAGACCAGCGGTCGCGAGGCCCCGGCGGCGGCCGCGATGTCGTCGATCGACACCTCCTCCGGCGGCCGGGCACTGAACAGCTCCAGCGCGACGGCGATCAGCTGCTCGCGGCGCTCGTCCACGCTCAGCCGTCGGCGCGACGGGGTCCGGGCAGATGCGGCGGGCGTTCGGGAGGCCATGCGACCACCCTATCCACCCGGGCGCCGCCGCCCGTCGGGGCCGTTGGGCCGCTGCCGCCCGGGCCAGTCCTGACGAAAGTCTGACGTGGCGGCCGGGGCCCTGTCGGTCGGGGGCGCGACGGACGAGAATTGAGCACGTGAACGACGATGCGCCGCAGCGCGGCACCCCGATCGGCCGGCGGGTGATGCTCGGGGTGATCGGCCTGGGGGCCGCCGGGGTGGCGGCCGGGCCGGTGCTCTCCCGCGCCCTGGACTCGGTGCTCTCCTCCGTGGCGCAGAAGGACCCGACCGGTCTGACCGACCTGCTCCCGAACTCCGGCGGCTTCCGCTACTACTCGGTCACCGGTCCGGTGACCGCCCGGAGCGCGGCCGACTACCGCCTGACGGTCGACGGCCTGGTGGACCGCCCGGCCAGCTACACGCTGGCCGACCTGGAGGCGATGCCGCAGACCCGGATCGTCCACGACGTGCAGTGCGTGACCGGCTGGCGGGTCCCGGCAACCCCGTTCCAGGGGGTCCGGCTGGCCGACCTGCTGACCGTCGCCGGTGTCCGGTCGGGGGCCACGGCCGTCCACTTCACCTGCTTCGACGGCAGCTACACCGAGAGCCTGACCCTCGACCAGGCCCGCCGGGACGACGTGCTGGTCGCGCTGCGGATGCAGGACCGGCCGGTGACCCACGACCACGGCGGTCCGGTGCGGCTCTACGTGGCGCCGATGTACTTCTACAAGTCGGCGAAGTGGCTGTCCGGGATCACCGTCACCCCCGACGTGCAGAAGGGCTACTGGGAGCACTTCGGCTACGACACCGACGCCTGGGTCGGCCGCTCGAACGGACGTGACGATGCCCCGACCAGCTGACCCGCCCGCCGTCGACGGCCGGTTGGCCCGGTTCACCCGCGCCGAGCGCTGGGTGCACCGCTGCACCGCCGCGCTGATGCTCACCTGCATCGCCACCGCGGCCTGCCTCTACCTGCCGCAGCTGGCCGAGCTGGTGGGGCGGCGCCGACTGGTCGTGGTGGTGCACGAGTGGGCCGGCCTGGCGCTGCCGGTCCCGCTGCTGCTGGGCCTCGGCTCGCGCGCGCTGCGCCGGGACCTGGGCCGGCTGAACCGGTTCCAGCCCTACGACCGGGCCTGGCTGCGCGGCGTGCTGCGCCGCTCCAGCCACCGCCCGGCGGGGAAGTTCAACGCCGGGCAGAAGCTGTTCGCGGGGTGGATCGCCGGTGCGGCGGTGGTGATGGTGGGCACCGGGCTGCTGATGTGGTTCACCCACCTCGCGCCGCTGGTCTGGCGGACCGGCGCGACCTTCGTGCACGACTGGCTGGCGCTGGCGATCGGCGTGGTCGTGCTCGGCCACCTCTTCATGGCGTTCAACGACCCCGAGGCCCGCCGCGGGATGCGCACCGGCCGGGTCGACCAGCTCTGGGCCACCCGCGAACACCCGCTCTGGGAGCCCGCGGAGGAGGAGCCGGACCGCCCCGGTCGCGGTCAGCGCCGGGCCAGGTAGCGCTGCCAGGCGGCGAGGCCGTCGGGGACGAAGGGCCACTCGGTCAGCCGGGCGGCGATCTGCTCCTCCGTCAGCCAGTCGTGCCAGTCGATCTCCGACTCCTGCGGCGCCACCGGCCCGGTCCAGGAGGCCTGGTGCACGTCGCAGAACCAGGCGCTGCCGTCCTCGTGCCGGTAGAGGAAGCGGAACAGCGGCTCGGTGCTGATCCCGCTCACCCCCAGCTCCTCCTCGGCCTCGCGGACCGCGGCCTCGGCGTAGCTCTCGCCGCTGCCGAGCACGCCGCCGACGAAGACGTCGTAGGTGCCCGGTGCGAAGGACTTGTCGGCCGCCCGGCGGTGCACGAAGATCCGCCCCTCGGCGTCCCGGACCAGCACCATCGCGCAGCGGTGGGTCAGCTTGCGGCGGTACACCTCGCCGCGCGGGGCGCTGCCCACCACCCGGTCCTGCTCGTCGACCACGTCCAGCACCTCGTCCTCGGACGGCGACTCGTTCAGCGGCTCTGTCATGGGGCCCAGACTAGAGTGCGAGCGGCACGGGAACGGTGAAAGGCGAGGTCGGAGTGGACGCGGTGCAGATCCAGGGCAGCACGGCGGAGGGGTTCGAGCCGGTCCGGGAGGCGTTCGCGCGCAACTTCCGGGACTACGGCGAGCTCGGCGCGGCCTTCGCGCTGTACTGGCGCGGGCGCCCGGTGGTGGACCTGTGGGCCGGTGACGCGCGCCCCGAGGTGGGCGGCCGGCCGGCGCCCGCGGTGACCTGGCGGGCCGACTCCGCCCAGGTGCTGCGCTCGGTCACCAAGGGGGCGACGGCCGCGGCCGCGCTGCTGCTGGCCCAGCGCGGCGAACTGGACCTGGACGCCCCGGTGGCGCAGTACTGGCCCGAGTTCAAGGCGGCCGGCAAGGAGCGGATACCGGTCCGCTGGCTGCTCTCGCACCGGGCCGGACTGCCCGCGCTGGACCGCCAGTTGCGGGTCGGGGAGGTGCTGGCCTGGGAGCCGGCGGTGGCCGCGGTGGCGGCCCAGCGCCCGTTCTGGGAGCCGGGCACCGCGCACGGGTACCACCCCTACACCTACGGCTGGCTGGTCGGCGAGGTGGTCCGCCGGGTCAGCGGGCGCAGCCTGGGCCGCTACTTCGCCGAGGAGATCGCCGGGCCGCTCGGCCTGGACCTGTGGATCGGGCTGCCGGCCCGGGCCGCCGCCCGGGTCGGCCGGCTGGTCGACCTGCCGCGCCCGGCCGGCGCCGACGGCGGGCTCAAGCTGCGCCCCAAGCGGTCGGTGGCGGCCGCCTACCAGGACCCGGACTCGCTGACCGCCCGCGCGTTCGCCGCGGTCAGCCCGAAGCTGGACCTGAACGACCCGATCGCCCAGGCCGCCGAGATCCCCGGCGCCAACGGGATCGGCACCGCCCGCGCGGTGGCCCGGTTCTACGCCGCGCTGATCGGGGCCACCGAGACCGGCACCGCGCTGTTCGACTCCGCCACGCTGGCCGAGGCGTCGGGCCCGGCCAGTGTCGGGCCGGACCGGGTGCTGATCGTCAACTCCAGCTTCGGGCACGGCTACTTCCGGCACGGGCCGACCTCGCCGATGAGCTCCCCGGCGGCCTTCGGCCACCCCGGGCGGGGCGGTGCGCTGGGCTTCGCCGACCCCGTGCTGGGCCTCGGCTTCGGCTACGTCACCTGCGGGATGCAGCCCGGGGTGACCGGCGACATCCGGTCCCGCAATCTCATCGCGGCGGTCCGCTCCTGTCTCGAACACGTGTGATTTGATCCCAAAAGAGGGTGATCCGCCCAGCGAAAGGAGTCCTGGATGGGGCCGGCCGAACTTCTCGTCCTGACCTTCCCGCAGGAGACCATCACGGCCGCGGCCGCCCAGGCACTGGTCAAGCTGCGCACGGCGGGCGACATCCGGGTGATCGACTCGCTGGTGGTCACCCACGCCGCGGACGGCGGGACCGGCTACGGCGAGCTCGCCGACTACGAGCAGTTGCGGGACCTGGTGGGGGAGGGCGGCGAGCAACTGCGGCTGATCGGACCGGAGGACGCGCAGGAGACCGCCGCGCTGCTGGAGCCCGGCACGGTCGCGCTGCTGGTGCTGATCGAGCACGTCTGGGCGAAGGAGGCGGCGGAGGCGCTGCGCGCGGTCGGCGGGCGGATCGCCACCGGGGTGCGGATCCCGCCGGAGCACATCGAGGAGGCCGTGCGCGCCGCGGCCGGCCGGTGAGGGCGGGCTCCCCGGCCGGCCGACCCTCCGTCAGGACGAACCTGCGCGAAGCCGACACGTTCGGGTCCGGGCGGCGCTAGCCTCGGTGAGGACTACGCAGTGCCGAGCCGGAGGGGACCGAGGGTGACGGAGCAGGGGAGTGCCGGTTCGCCGGGCGGACAGCGGACGGGCGGGCCGGAACCGCAGCTGCCGCCGCTGTACGAGCGGGAGGCGGCGATCCGCGACGCCGAGCGGGCGGTGGAGGCGATCAGCCGGCAGTACGCGGCCGGCGGCATCGAGCTCGGCTCCCTGCTGCTCTACAGCGGCACGGCCGGCGTGGGCAAGACCTCGATGCTCCAGCAGGTGCGCGCGATCGCCGGCCGGCGCGGCCTGACCGTGCTCAGCGGCCGGGCCGGCGAGCTGCGCACCAACGAGCCGTTCCACCTGCTGCGCCAGCTGCTGATGGGCGAGTTGTCCGCGCTGCCGCCGGAGCTGCAGGGCGAGGTGCTCGGCCCGTGGCGGGAGATCGCCGGCCCGGCGCTGGGCCTGATCCCGCCGGTGCCCGGCGAGGAGCTGGACCCGGCCAGCGTGCGGCTGGGCCTGGAGTACGTGACCACCCAACTGGCCCGGCTGCGGGCACCGCTGGTGCTGCTGGTGGACGACCTGCAGTGGGCCGACCAGGAGTCGCTGACCTGGGTCGAGTCGCTCGCGGTGCGCTGCCCGGAGCTGCCGGTGCTGCTGGCCATCGCCTGGCGCTCGGGCGACCTGCCCGAGCAGGCCCAGGCGTTCCGCTCGCTGGTGGCCACCAACTCGCACCGCCACCTGGAGTTCCAGGGGCTGAACCCGAGCAGCACCGGCAAGCTGGTCCGGGCCGCCCTCGCCGAGGGCGTGGAGGACTCGTTCAACCGGCAGATCTGGGCGGTGACCGACGGCAACCCGTTCCTGGTCGGCGCGCTGCTGGCCAAGGTGCGCGACAGCGGCATCGAGCCGGTGCACGACAACGTGCAGATGCTGCACCAGCTGGCCGCCGAGGCGCAGGGCATGGACCGCGCCTACTGGCACGGCAAACTGACCGTCAGCACCTTCAACTTCGCCCAGGCCGCCGCGATCCTGGGCACCGAGATCCGCCCCGAGGTGGCCACCCGGATCGCCGGGATGACCCCGGCCGCGGCCGCCACCGCGATCGCCGAGCTGCGGGTGAAGAAGGTGCTCAGCGGACCGGCCGACGGGCCGCTGGAGTTCGAGCACCCGCTGCTGGCCACCTCGCTCTACCAGTCGATCAGGTCCGGCATCAGGACCGCGATGCACGGCAAGGCCGCGGTCGAGCTGGAGAACATCGGCGCGCAGCTGGTGGAGTCCACCCGCCACCTGCTGGAGACCCACGCCGAGGGCGACCTGGAGGTGGTGGACAAGCTGCGCAAGGCCGCCCGCGAGCACCTGGCGGTCGGCGCACCGGACGCCGCGGTGCGCTGCCTGGACCGGGCGCTGGCCGAGCCGCCCGCCGACGAGGACCGGGCCGAGGTGATCTACGAGCTGGCCTGCGCGAACCTGCTGACCAACCCGCTGGCCACGGTCAACCAGCTGCGCCGGGCGCTGGAGATGCCGGGGCTGGGCGCGGAGCTGCGGGTGGACGCCGCGTTCCGGCTCTCCGAGGTGCTGGGGCACAGCGGCAAGCTGGTGGAGGCCGCCGACGTCACGCTGCAGGAGGCCGGGCGGACCGGCCCCGGCCCGGGGCGGACCAGGCTGGAGGTGGCGCACTTCATCTGGTGCCTGTTCCAGAGCGAGGAGGCCGACGCCGCCGCACGCTCGGAGCGGCTGGCCGCCTACGCCGCCGCGCTGCCGGGCGACACCCCGGCGGCCCGGGCGGCCCGCGCGCTGCGCGCCTGGGACTTGGTGGTGCAGGGCGAGGACGCGGCCGCGGCGCTGGAGCTGATGGACACCGCGCTGCTGCCGGACGGGCGGCTGCCCGAGGAGCTCGGCTGGATGAGCGCCACCTGGGGCCTGGAGATGCCCGCGATCATCGGCATGACGCACATCTACGCCGACCGGCTGGACCGCGCCGAGCGGCTCTTCGAGGAGGCGGCCACCGCCTTCGACATGGCCGGCTGGCACGGCGGCCACCTGGGCTTCGCCTACTTCTTCATGGGCCTGGTCCGGTACCGGCGCGGGGCGCTGGCGGACGCGGAGGAGTTCCTGCGCGGCGCGCTGCGGATCGCCCGCCGGCTCGGCCCGGGCCTGCCGCTGCAGTGGGACACGGTGGGCGTGCTGGCCGACACCCTGCTGGCCCGCGGCAAGGTGGAGGAGGCGTGGAAGCTGGCGCTGGAGTACGGGTTCGCGCCGCCCTTCCACCCCAGTGCACTGGTGCTGCCGCACGCCGGCACGCTCTACGGGAAACTGCTGCTGGCCCAGCGCGACCACGAGCGGGCGGCCGAGGTGCTGGAGCTGGCCGGCCGTCAACTGGCCGAGCGCGGCTGGGCGAACAGCATCTGGGCGCCGTGGGCCGGCCACCTGGCGCTGGCCGTGGCCGACACCGATCCCGACCGCGCGCTGGAGCTGGCCGACCAGGAGGTGGTCCGGGCCCGCCGGCTCGGCGTGGACTCGGCGATCGGCAGCGCGCTGCGGATGAAGGCGGCGGTGGTGGAGGGCCAGCCGGCGGTGGACCTGCTGTTCGAGGCGGTGGACCACCTCGGGCGCTCCCCGGCCGGCTACGAGCACGCCTTCGCACTGGTGGAGCTGGGCGCTGCGCTGCGCCGGGCCGGTCGGCTGGCCGAGGCGACCGAGCAGTTGCACCAGGGCATGGAACTGGCGGTGGAGTGCAACGCGGACGGCCTGGTGGCCCGGGCCCGCGGCGAGCTGCGGGCGTCCGGGCTGCGGCCCAACCGGCTGCGCAGCACCGGCCAGGAGACGCTCAGCCGGGCCGAGTGGCAGGTGGCGGAGCTCGCGGCGACCGGGTTGATCCCGATGCAGATCGCCGAGCGGCTGGACCTGCCGGTCAACCTGGTGCACCGCCGACTGGCCGCGGTGCACCGCAAGACCGGCACGACCCGCGAGAGTCTGCCCGCCGCTCTCGGCCTGCAGCGCAAGCGGCCTGACAACCCCTAGGCTCGGGGACGAGCGCGATCTGAAGGAGCGGCGGATGACCACCCAGGAGCTGCGACCGGTGCGGGTCTCGCACGCACCGCTGGAGCACGGCGGCGCGGGCGCGGCGATCGAGCGCTGGACCCTGACCGGCGGCGCGATCGAGGTCACGGTGCTGACCCTGGGCGCCACCCTGCACACCGCCAGGGTGCCGGACCGCACCGGCGCCCTGGCCCAGGTGCTGCTGGCCAGCGACGAGCTGACGCAGATCCTGGGCCCGGCCCGGCACTTCGGCGCCACCGTGGGCCGGTACGCCAACCGGATCGCGGACAGCCTGATCACCCTGGACGGCCGGGAGTACCGGCTCGCCCCCACGGGGCCGGGGGTCACCCTGCACGGCGGCCCGGTCGGCTTCGCCGACCGGATGTGGGCGGCCGAGGAGGTGGTGGACGGCGACCGGGCCGGGGTGCGGCTGCACCTGCACAGCCCGGACGGCGACCAGGGCTTCCCGGGGGCGCTGGACGCCTGGGTCAGCTACCTGCTCGATCCGGCGGGCGAACTTGCCATCGAGTACCGGGCCGTGACGACCCGTCCGACTGTGGTGAATCTCACCAATCATGCCTACGTCAACCTCGCCGGGGAGGGCAGCGGGGACGTGCTGGGCCACCTGTTGACCGTCGACGCGGACCAGTACACCCCGACCGACGAGCGGCAGATCCCCTACGGTGCGTATGAGTCGGTGGCCGGCACGCCGTTCGACTTCACCACCGCCCGGCCGATCGGCAGCCAGATCCACCAGGACCACCCGCAGCTCAAGGCGGTCGGCGGGTACGACCACAACTTCGTGCTCCGACCAAGGCCCGGGGACGGCTCCGTGGCCCGTGCGGCCCTGCTGACCGACCCGGTCTCCGGGCGCAGTCTGGAGGTGCTGACCACCGAGCCGGGACTGCAGGTCTACACGGCCAACAGCTTCGCCGGAGCGGTCTGCGGAGCGGCCGGGGTGCCTTACGGACCGTATGCGGGAGTGGCCCTGGAGACCCAGCACCACCCGGACTCCCCGCACCACCCCGAGTACCCCGGTACGGAGCTCCGGCCGGGCCAGGAGTTCCACAGCACCACCCTGCTCCGTTTCTCCTGGTGACCTCGGTCTGTTGCCTCGTGGTCACGCGGTATGACTAGTATCACTCCGTCAAAGGTCGTACCACAGACGGCGTGTCGGCCCCGGCCGTCGTCCCTCACGAGGAGAATGCCCTGCGCACGCGTAGAGCCTCCAGGCTGAGCACCACCAAGGCGCGCCGCCCGCGCCTGACCCTGCGGACCGCACTGTTGGTCCTGGCGATCGTCCCCAGCGTGGCCCTGGCCGCGCTCTGGGGCATCACCACCACGCAGACGCTGACGGACTACCAACGGCAGGCGGCACAAGGCCTGCTGTTCGAAAAGGCCGGTCAGCCATCGAACACTGTGTACTACAACCTCCAGGAGGAGCGTCGGCTCACTGCCGAGCAACTGGCTCGCCCGGGCACCGTCACCGAGGCCCTCGCGCACCAGCGCAAGCTCACCGACGACGCGGTGCACAACTTCCTGCAGGCCTCCGCCATCTCCGTCGGCGAGGCGCCCACCGACGTCATGTCGGCCCTGGGCAAGGCCCGGCAGGCGTTGACCGAGCTGTCGCAGCGGCGTGCCGCGGTCGACCAGAACCAGGTCGACCAGGAGACCGCGTTCACCTACTACTCCGGGCTGATCGAGGTCGACCTCAACCTGTTCGCCGCGCTCAGCCACGTGGACAACGGCGAGGTCGGCTACCTCTCCCGGACCCTGGTGGCGGAGTTCTGGGCCACCGAGATGGTCTCCCGCGAGGACGCACTGCTGACCCGCGGCTGGCCCACCGGCAAGCTGCCGGCGGCCGAACTGCCACGCCTGCAGGGTGAGATCAGTGTCCAGGGCTACCTCTACGTCGAGCAGATGCAGCCCTACCTGCCCGCCGACGAGGGGTCAGCGGCGCAGCGCCTGACGAGCAGCCAGGCCTGGCAGACCAAGTCCCAGGTGGAGGGTGCACTGCTGCGCCCCTCCGCGCCCGACGCCTCGGGCCAGATCCCGCTGCCGGCGGTACAGGAGAAGTGGCGACCGGCGATCGACTCGGTGCTGCAGCAGTTGAACTCCCTGGTGCAGACCCGCACCGAGCGGGTGCTGTCAACCCAGCGTGCAGCGACCCAGTCGCTGCTGGTCAAGCTGCTGGTGACCAGCGCCGTGGGCCTGCTCGCGGTGGTCGTGGTCGTCCTCACCAGCTGGCGGCTGACCCGCTCGCTGCGGCGCCGGATCATGGAGCTGCACCACCGGGCCGGCGAGCTGGAGCGGACCCTGCCCGAGGTGGTGGACCGGCTCGCCGGTGGCGAGCAGGTGGCCGTCGAGGCGGACGAGATCAGCAGTGACTCGGCCCGCCCGGACGGCGACGAGCTGACCCGGCTCGCCCAGGCGCTCACCCTGGCCCGGTCCAGCGCCATCGGCGCCGCCGTGCGCCAGGCCGAGCAGCACCGCGGCTTCGAGAAGCTGCTGCAGCGCATCGCCCGCCGCACCCAGCTGCTGATCGGCCTGCAGCTGAAGACGCTGGACGAGATGGAGCGCAAGCACGAGGACCCGGAGGTGCTGGAGGGCCTGTTCGACCTGGACCACCTCACCGCCCGCCTGCGGCGCTACGAGGAGAACCTGGTCATCCTGGCCGGCGGCCAGCCGCAGCGCCGCTGGCGCCGCCCGGTGCCGCTGCTGGACGTGCTGCGCGCCGCCCAGGGCGAGGTGCAGGACTACCGGCGGATCCTGCTGGACGTCGAGGGCACCCCGTGGCTGAACGAGCGCGCGGTCGGCCCGGTGGTGCACGTGCTCGCCGAGCTGATGGAGAACGCGGCCGCGTTCTCCAAGCCGCCCACCCCGGTGGAGGTGCGCGCGGCCATGGTCGGGCGCGGCCTGGCGGTGGAGATCGAGGACCGCGGGCTGGGCATGGAGTCCGGCCAGTACGACGCGGCCAACGACCTGATGCGCCGCCCGCCCCGACTGGACGTGTTGGCCCAGGCCGACGACATCCGGCTCGGCCTCTACGTGGTCGCCCGGCTGGCGACCGCGCTGGACCTGAAGGTGGAGTTCCGCCCGTCCTCGTTCGGCGGCACCCGCGCGGTGGTGCTGATCCCGGGCGAGCTGGTCACCAACGCCCCGCTGCCCGCCGAGCCGGTGGCCGCGGTGCTGACCGGCGACGGCGACCCGCTGCCGGCCCGGACCCGGGGCCGCGCGCTGGCCGACCTGCCCGCGCCCCTGATGGAGGTCCCGGTGCCCCAGCAGCAGCCGCCCGTCATACCGGCCCAGCCCGGTGCCGTACCGGTCCAGCCCGGTGCCGCCCGTCCGTCCTGGGCCCGCTACGGCGAGCCGCTGGAGCACGGCACCGCCGACCTCGAACCCCCGCTGCCGCAGCGGGTGCGCCAGGCCAGCCTGGCCGCCGAGCTGCGCACCCCGGAGCCCGAGGCGGCGCCCGCACCCAGCGGCGACGCCCCGGCCCGGTACCGCTCCGGCGCCACCATCGGTGCCTTCCAGCGCCGCTCCCGAGCGGCCCGATTCGGCGACTTCGGCGACGAGACCGCCGAGCTGCACCCCCCCATCCCGACGACCGAGGACCAGTCATGACGCGCACCACCGCCACCCACCAGGACCTGGACTGGCTGCTGGACGGACTTGTCGGGTCGGTGGCCGGAACCAGACACGCGGTCCTGCTCTCCGACGACGGTCTGGTGGTCAGCCACTCGCGCAACATCGACCGGGCCGACGCCGAGCGGCTGGCCGCGGTGGCCACCGGCCAGCAGAGCCTGGCCCGCGGGGTCGGCACGCTGTTCCACGGCGGCGCGGTGCACCAGGTGATCGTCGAGCTGGCCGAGCTGTGGCTGTTCGTCACCGCGGCCGGCCAGGGCACCCACCTGGCGGTGATCGCCTCCCAGGAGGTGGACGCCGAGATGATGTCGCTGGCCATGCACACGCTGGTCCAGCAGGTCGGCCAGAAGCTGGGGACCGAGATCCGGAGCGCGGTCGGGTGAGCGGCCACTGGAGCGAACGGGCGGCGGAGGAGGACGACGGCGCGGAGAGCATGGTCCGCCCGTACACCATCACCCGCGGCCGCACCGCGCCGGAGCGTGACGACCTCACCCTGATCACGGTGCTGACCACCTCGCAGGAGGGGCTGGAGGCCGCCGGTCGGCGGCTCCAGCCCGAGCACCGGCTGATCCTGCAGCGCTGCCGGCGCCCGGCCGCGGTGGCCGAGCTCTCGGCCGACCTGGACCTGCCGGTCTCGGTCACCAAGATCCTGTTGGGCGACCTGATCGCCCAGGGCCTGCTGCTGGCCCGAGCCCCGCTGGCGGTGGCCAGGGTCAGCGGCGGCCCCGACCTCGCCCTGCTGGCCGCTGTACGGGACGGACTGCGGAGACTGTGATGACGAACGATCAGACCGCGCCGGCGGCCGTCAAGATCCTGATCGCCGGCGGCTTCGGGGTGGGCAAGACCACCCTGGTCGGCTCGGTCAGCGAGGTCGCCCCGCTGCGCACCGAGGAGTACCTGACCCGGGCCAGCGTCGGGGTGGACTCGCTGGACGGGGTGGACGCCAAGGACACCACCACGGTGGCCCTGGACTTCGGCCGGATCACCATCAGCAACGAGCTGGTGGTGTACCTGTTCGGCACCCCGGGCCAGGAGCGGTTCTGGTTCATGTGGAACGACCTGGTGAACGGTGTGCTGGGCGGCGTGGTGATCGCGGACACCCGGCGGCTGGACACCAGCTTCGCCTCGATCGACTTCTTCGAGAGCCGGGGGGTGCCGTTCGTGGTCGCGATCAACTGCTTCGAGGGCGTCAACACCCGTTCGGCCGCGGAGATCCGCGCGGCGCTCGACCTGGACCAGCAGGTCCCGCTGCTGATCGGGGACGTGCGCACCCGCAGCTTCGGCCGGGACGTGCTGCTGGCCCTGGTCGACCACCTGATGACCCCGGCGCTGGTCTGAGGACCGGCGCCGGGTCCCGCTGACGGCGGCTCGGCCTCAGCTGTGCTGCCAAGCGGCCGTGAAGTCGGTGCCGCCGGTCAGCGGGGAGACCGTGACCAGGGTGGTGCCTCCCCTGGCCATGGTGATCTGCTCGGGGGCGAAGCTGCCCAGCGGGTGGCCGTCGGCGGTGGCCGCGGTGAACCCGACGGTGCCGAAGTCGGTCAGCGGCAGCGGGCCGGCGAGCGTGGAGGGGGCCTCGGCCACCACCTCGGCCGAGGCCAACCGGGCGTTGCGCAGGGTGCGGTGCACCGTGTGGCTCCAGCCCTTCGTGGTGTCGCTGAGCACCAGGGTGAACGAGCCCCTGGTGCCGGCGGTCACCGAGGCGGTGAAGTGGTCCCCGGCGTCCACCGGGTCGTTGTAGTTCACCGGGTAGGCCGGGTACATCTCGTACCAGGAGTAGTACTGCGGCCGACCGCTGGAGCAGTCCACCTCGCTGCCGGTCTGCTCCACCGAGTTGCTGCCGTCGCCGTCCAGGCCGACCCAGAAGCTGGACCAGGTGTCCTGGGCGGTGCAGTGCGCGGTGGGCTGGATCCAGCTGGCCGACACGCTGGTGAACTGGTGGCCGGTGGCGGCGTAGCCGGACCAGTTGCTGCTGGTGCCGTGGGTCAGGCCGGTCTCGTCCGGGTGCGGCGAGGTGCGGATCAGCGGGGCGTGCACGGGGGCGGGCGCGGCCACGGCCGGGGCGGCGCCGGCGAGTACGGCCGCGAGGGCGGTGGCCAGCGTCAGGTGCCGGCGGATCATGGGGACTCCCAGGTGGGGACAAGGGATTGACGGATTGTCGCCAACGCTAGGCCAGGTCTGATGATCCGACAGTGCGATGATCGTCCGAATTATCCGTACTTCACTCGATTGGCTGATACGGGATCAGTTCGACGTGTTCCGTTCAAGCTCTCGTTGCCCGATGCTGGGGTCATCCGATGCCGGCGCCCCCCATGCTGCTCTCGGCATCGAACCTACGCGCGTAGCTGTCC
The DNA here is from genome assembly GCF_042741245.1 of Kitasatospora sp. NPDC058965. Lineage (NCBI taxonomy): Bacteria > Bacillati > Actinomycetota > Actinomycetes > Kitasatosporales > Streptomycetaceae > Kitasatospora > Kitasatospora sp. NPDC058965. Next base: position 20,858 of record NZ_JBHYKG010000020.1, on the reverse strand, counting down.
CGCGGCTACGCGCGTAGCAAGGTCCTCCGATCCCCACAGCACGAGGAGACTGACGGATGATCACCACTCGCAGGACCGGCCGGCTGCGGCCGGTGCTGGCCGGCGCGGCCGCCCTGGTCGCGCTGGGCGCGCTGAGCGCCGGCCAGGCCGGCGCCGCCCCCACCGCCGCGAACGGGAGCGCCGCCCCGGCCGCCACCGCGGCCAAGCACCGGGTGCTCTTCGACGCGGCCCACGCGGAGACGGCCGGCAACGCCGACTGGATCATCAGCACCAGCGAGCCCGACCCGCTGGCCCAGAACGCCGCCCCGCAGTCCGAGGCCGACTGGACCGGGGCCATCTCGGCCTGGGGCGTCGCGCTGCAGAAGACCGGCAACTACAGCCTCAAGACGCTGCCCGCCGGCAACGCGATCAGCTACGGCACCGGCGGTGCGCTGGACCTCGCCAACTTCGACGAGTTCGTGCTCCCCGAGCCGAACATCCGGCTCACCGACTCCGAGAAGACCGCCCTCATGCAGTTCGTGCAGAACGGCGGCGGCCTCTTCCTCATCTCGGACCACACCGGCAGCGACCGCAACAACGACGGCTGGGACTCGCCGGCCATCATCAACGACCTGCTGACCACCAACTCGGTCGACAGCAGCGACCCGTTCGGCTTCTCGGTCGACCTGCTCAACATCACCACCGACAACCCGCGGGCGATCAGCGACAGCACCGACCCGGTGCTCAACGGGCCCTACGGCACGGTGACCGGCTCGATCCTGCGCAACGGCACCACCTTCACCCTGAAGCCGGCCGACAACCCGGCGGTCAAGGGCATCGTCTACCGCACCGGCTACAGCGGGAACACCGGCGCGTTCTTCGTGACCAGCAGCTTCGGCAAGGGCCGGGTGGCGATCTGGGGCGACAGCTCGACCATCGACGACGGCACCGGCGAGTCCGGCAAGACCGTGTACAACGGCTGGGACGACCCGGCCGGCACCGACGCCGCGCTCGCCCTCAACGCCACCGAGTGGCTGGTCGGCGGTGGCGGCACCGGCAGCACCGGCTCGGTCGCGGTGACCAACCCGGGCAGCCAGACCGGCACCGTGGGCACCGCCGCCTCGCTGCAGCTGCACGCCACCGACTCGGCCGGCGGCACGCTGAGCTACAGCGCGACCGGCCTGCCGGCCGGCCTGTCGATCAACGGCTCGACCGGCGCGGTCTCCGGCACCCCGACCGCGGCCGGCACCTCCTCGGTCACGGTGACCGCGACCGACTCGACCGGCCCGGCCGGCTCGGCGAGCTTCACCTGGACGGTGAACCCGGCGGGCGGCGGCACCGGCTGCACCGCGGCCCAGCTGCTGGGCAACCCCGGCTTCGAGACCGGCACCGCCTCGCCGTGGACCGCCTCGTCCGGCGTGGTCAGCAACTCGACCGGCGAGCCGGCCCACGGCGGCAGCTGGGACGCCTGGCTGGACGGCTACGGCTCGGCCACCACCGACACGCTCTCCCAGACCGTCTCGGTGCCGGCCGGCTGCAGCAGCTACAAGCTGACCTTCTGGCTGCACGTCGACACCGCCGAGACCAGCACCACCACCGCCTACGACAAGCTGGTCCTCACCGCCAACGGCACCACCGTCGGCAGCTGGTCCAACCTCAACCACAACACCGGCTACGCCCAGAAGACCGTCGACCTGTCGGCCTACGCCGGCAAGTCGGTCACGCTGACCTTCACCGGCACCGAGGACTACCAGAAGCAGACCTCGTTCGTCATCGACGACACCGCGCTCACCGTCGGCTGACGCACCGCCACCGACCGCACGCCGGCCCGCCCCGCAGTCCGCGGGGCGGGCCGACGCGTCGTCGGGCCGGGCTCAGCCGCGGACGGTGCCGCTGACCTCGCCGAAGCCGATCCGCACCCCGTCCGGGCCCGGCGCCGAGGCGGTGATCCGCACCGTGTCGCCGTCCTGCAGGAAGGTCCGGTCGGTGCCGTCGGCCAGCACGATCGGATCCCGGCCGTTCCAGGTCAGCTCGATCAGCGAGCCGCGCTGGTCGACCCCGGCCCCCGAGACGGTCCCCGAGCCGTACAGGTCGCCGGTGCGCAGCGAGGCGCCGTTGGCCGTGGTATGCGCCAGCATCTGGGCCGGCGACCAGTACATCCCGGCGTACGGCGGGCGGGAGACCAGCTCGCCGTTGAGCTCCACCGCCAGCGACACGTCCAGACCCCAGGGCTCCTTCTCCACCAGGTAGGGCAGCGGCTGCGGGTCCTGCACCGGGGTGGCCGTGCGGGCCGCGGCCAGGGCCGCCAGCGGCACCACCCAGGGCGAGATCGAGGTGGCGAAGGACTTGCCGAGGAACGGGCCGAGCGGCACGTACTCCCAGGCCTGCACGTCCCGGGCGCTCCAGTCGTTCAGCAGCACCACGCCGAAGACGTGCTGGGCGAAGTCGTCCACCGCGACCGGCTCGCCGAGCGCCGAGCCGGCGCCGACCACGAAGCCCAGCTCGGCCTCGATGTCCAGGCGGGCCGACGGGCCGAAGACCGGCACCGGGTCCTGCGGGCCCTTGCGCTGGCCGCTCGGGCGGCGGATCCCGGTGCCGGAGACCACGACGGTGCCGGACCGGCCGTGGTAGCCGACCGGCAGGTGCTTCCAGTTGGGCAGCAGCGCCGCGCCGTCCGGGCGGAAGATCCGGCCCAGGTTGGTGGCGTGCTCCTCGGAGGCGTAGAAGTCGACGTAGTCGGCGACCTCCACCGGCAGGTGCAGGGTCACCCGGTCCTGGCGGTACAGGTTGGCCTCGACCAGGCGGCGTTCCTCCTCGCCGGTGAGCAGCCCGGTGACCCGCTCGCGCACGTAGGCCCACTCGCGCGGTCCGCGGCGCATGAACCGGTTGAGCGAGCCGGTGGCCAGGTCGGCGCCGAGCGGCGTGCCGGCCCAGACCGCCGAGAGGTCCAGCACCTGCTCGCCGATCGCCACGCCCACCCGCGGCTCGCGCCCCGGCGGCGAGAAGACCCCGTAGGGCAGGTTCTGCACCGGGAAGTCCGAGCCGTCGGGCACCGGGACCCAGGTCTGCACCGTCACTTCGCCCCACCGTCCTGCGGGCCGCGCCCGCTCCAGCTCCACGCGTACTTGCCGTCGTCGCTCGCCCGGCCGCCCTCGGCGACCTCCAGCGGGCGGAAGGTGTCCACCATCACCGCGAGCTCGTCGAAGAACTCGGCCCCGATCGAGCGCTCGTAGGCGCCCGGCTGCGGGCCGTGGGTGTGCCCGCCCGGGTGCAGCGAGACCGAGCCCTGGCCGATCCCGGAGCCCTTGCGCGCCTCGTAGTTGCCGCCGCAGTAGAACATCACCTCGTCGCTGTCCACGTTCGAGTGGTAGTACGGCACCGGGATCGACAGCGGGTGGTAGTCCACCTTGCGCGGCACGAAGTTGCAGATCACGAAGTTGGTGCCCTCGAAGACCTGGTGGACCGGCGGCGGCTGGTGGATCCGGCCGGTGATCGGCTCGTAGTCGGCGATGTTGAAGGCGTACGGGTAGAGGCAGCCGTCCCAGCCCACCACGTCGAACGGGTGGGTCGGGGTGACGAGGACGGTGCCCGCCAGGCCCGCGGCGCCGTGGCCGCGGTGCTTGACGTAGATGTCGACGTCGCCGTCGTCCTCGACCAGCAGCGGGCCCTGCGGACCGCGCAGGTCGCGCTCGCAGAACGGCGCGTGCTCCAGCAGCTGGCCGTACCGGGACAGGTAGCGGCGGGCCGGGGTGATGTGGCTGTTGGCCTCGATCGCGTACAGCCGCAGCGGCTCGTCGCCACCGGGCACCCAGCGGTGGGTGGTGGCCCGGGGCAGGATCACGTAGTCGCCCTGACCGACCGTCAGGGTGCCGAAGACGGTCTCCACGGTGCCGGCGCCGGACTCCACGTAGACGCACTCGTCGCCCACGGCGTTGCGGTAGAGCGGCGAGGGCCGGCCGCAGGCGGCGTAGCCGATCCGCACGTCGGCGTTGGCGAGCACGGTGCGGCGCCCGCGCACCGCGTCGGTCTGGCGCCACTGCTCGCCCGGGAAGAGGTCGTGCAGCTTGAAGTGGAAGGGCTTGAGCGGGTGGTTGGGCTCCGGCTTGCCCTCCGGCAGTGCCCACACCCGGCTGTCCACCAGGGCGGACGGGATGGCGCGGTGGTAGAGCAGCGAGGAGTCGGAGGAGAAGCCCTCCTCGCCCATCAGCTCCTCGTAGTAGAGGCCGCCGGCCTCGTTGCGGTGCTGGGTGTGCCGCTTGGGCGGCACCGTGCCCACGGTCCGGTAGTACGCCATCTGCGCCTCCTGAGCGACTGCGGCCCTGGACTGCGCCGGCCAGGGCGGTCCGCCCGGGGGTGGGGGCGGCCCGGAACCCATCCCAGGGCGGGTGCCCCGGCATGTCAAGGACCCGCCGGGGGGGCGGAGCCCCCGAGGCGGGTCCTCGAACTGGGGAAACGGGACGGTTCGGCCCTGCTCGGCGGGTCGCGGCCGGGGCTTCAGTCCAGCAGGCGCTCGACCTCCTGCTCGCTCAGCCCGTCGATCTCGGCGATCAGGAGTTCCTCGACCCGGGCGGCCAGGGACTCCAGGGTGGGCTGTTCGAAGACGTCGCGGACCTGGATCTCCAGGCCGGCGGCGGCACGCAGGCGGGCGGCGACGCGGGTGACCAGGAGCGAGTCGCCGCCCAGGGCGAAGAAGTCGTCCAGGGCGCCTGCCCGCGGGACGCCGAGCACGTCCTGCCAGATGCCCGCGACCAGGGACTCGGCGTCGGTCCGGGGGCAGACGTACGCGCGCGCGGCGGGGGCGTCGGGGCCCGGGTCGGGAAGGGCGGCGCGGTCGAGCTTGCCGTTCGGGGTGAGAGGCAGGGCGTCGAGCACCGCGTAGCCGGTCGGGACCAGGTAGGCGGGGAGCCGGTCGGCGAGGTGGGCCCGCACGGCGGACACGTCCACCGCCGCCCCCGCGCGGGGTACCAGGTAGGCCACCAGTCGCGCACCGTCCCGGACCACCACGGCGACGCGGGAGAGCACCGGGTGGGCGGTGAGCGCGGCTTCGACCTCGCCGGGTTCGATCCGGCGTCCGTGCAGCTTGACCTGGTCGTCGGCCCGTCCGAGGAACTCCAGCTGTCCGTCGGTCCGCCAGCGGACCAGGTCGCCGGTGCGGTACATCCGGCCCGTGCCCGCGAACGGGTCGTCGCGGAAGCTCGCCGCGGTGAGTTCCGGGCGGCCGTGGTAGCCAACCGCCAACCCCGCACCGCCGACGACGAGTTCACCCTCGAAGCCGAGCGGCACCAGCCGCTGCTCCGGGTCCAGCACGTAGCACCGGACCCCGGGCAGCGGTCGGCCCAGCGGCGGCGGGCCGACGGTGCCGGCCCCGCCCGGCTCCGCGCTGGTCACGATCACCGTGGCCTCGGTGGGCCCGTAGGTGTTCACCAGTCGGACCGCGTCGCCGTGCATCGCGCGCCAAGCCGCCACTGACCCTGCCGACAGTTCCGAGCCGCCCAGGACCACCAGCCGCAGCGCGGCCGGCCAGTCCAGCTCCGCCCCCAGACCGACCAGTTCGCTCCAGTACGCGGTCGGCAGGTCGAGCACGGTGACGGCGGCGGCCGCCGGGGTGCGCAGGAAGTCCGGCAGCATCCGGCCACCGTCCGGCAGCAGCACGCAGCGCGCGCCGACCGAGAGGGCGGGCCACAGCTCCTCGGCGTGGGTGTCGAAGCCGATCGAGGCGAACTGCACGATCCGGTCGTCCGGCCCGAGGCCGTACCCGTCGGGACCGGCCATCCAGGCCACCCGGGCCGCCAGGGCGGCGTGGTCGACCAGGACGCCCTTGGGCCGTCCGGTGGAGCCGGAGGTGTGCAGCAGGTAGGCGGGGGAGCCCGGGGCGACGGCAGGCAGCGGGTCCGCCGAACCGGCCGGCCACTGCTCCGGCAGCCTCAGCACCGGCACGCCCAACTCCGTGGCCTGCTCGTCGCCGGCCGCGGCCAGCACCAGCTGCGCCCCGCTGTCGGCGAGCAGGAGGCGCAGCCGCTCGGCCGGGTACGCGGTGTCCAGCGGCTGGTACCCGGCCCCCGCCTTCCAGACCGCCAGCATGGCGGTGACCAGGTCGAAGGACGGTCCCAGCCGGACCCCGATCAGTTGGCCCGGCCGTGCGGCGAGCCGTTCGGCCAGCAGCGCGGAGCGCCTGTCGAGTTCGCCGTAGGAGAGGGTCCGGCCCGCGCACTCCAGCGCCACCGCGTCCGGCGCAGCAGCCACCATCGAGGCGAACCGCTCCAGCGCCGTGGGCAGTTCGGCGGGCAGCGCAGGCCCCTGGCCGAGTGTGAGCAGCCGCTCCCGCTCGGCCGCGGGGAGCAGCAGCGAGCCGTGCAACGGCAGCAGCGGATCGTCGACCACCTGCCGCAGCAGTTCCTCGTACCGCTCGGCGGTGGCGTCGACGGTGGCCCGGTCGAACAGCTCCGCGTCGAAGCAGAACGATCCGACCAGCCCACCCTCGCCGTGCCGCCACAGGTCCAGCAGCAGGTCGAACTTGGCCTGTACGTAGCCGGAGTCGGCGGCAGGCTGCAGGTCCACTCCGCTGATCGGGTCCGCCGCCGCTCCGGTGGCCAGGTCGTTCTGGCTCTGCAGCACGAAGAGGGTCTGGAAGAGCGGCGGTCGGCGCGCCGAGCGTGGCAGTCCGAGTTCGGGGACCAGCCGCTCGACCGGCACGTCCTGGTGCCCGAAGGCGCCCAGCACGGCCGAGCGGACCCGGCGCAGTACGGTGCGGAAGTCCGGCTCGCCGTCCTCCGGGCCCGGTGACAGGTCGGCCCGGACCACCACCGTCTTGCTGAAGTAACCGATCAGCGACTCGTGTTCGACCTTGGTGCGGCCGGCCAGCGGGGTGCCCACGGCGAAGTCGCGCCGACCGGACCAGCGGGAGAGCAGCACCTGGTAGGCGGCGAGCAGCACCATGAACGGGGTGCAACGCTCCTGCCGGGCGAGCTTCTCGACGGCGGCCAGCAGTTCGGGCCCGATCCGGACCCTGCTGAACGCCGCCCGGTGGGCCGGGCGGGGTGGCCGGGCGCGGTCCAGCGGCAGTTCCAGCGGGGCGAGGCCGGCCAGCGCCTGGCGCCAGTGGGCGAACTCCCGCTCGGCCTCCGGCCCGGCCAGCCGCTCCCGCTCGGCGACCGCGTAGTCGCCGAAACTGCCTTTCAGTTCGAGCAGTTCGGGCTCGGACCCGGCCAGCTCGGCCCGGTAGCAGGCGAGCAGCTCGTGCCAGATCAGGCTCGCGGACCAGCCGTCGGCCACGATGTGATGCAGCGTCAGGCAGACCAGCTGGTCGTCCGGACCCAGTCGGAGCACCGAGGCACGCAGCAGGGGGGCGGTGGCCAGGTCGAAGGGCGCGTTGACCCGTTCCCCGGCGGCCGCCGCCGCGAGCCGGTCCACCTGCTCGGCCGGGGCGCCCGCCGGCACCGGGACGTCGGCCGACTCCAGGTCGAGCCGCAGTGACGGTTCGACGACCTGCACCGGTTCCTCGTCGACCAGCTCGAACCGGGTGCGCAGCGCCTCGTGCCGGTCGACCAGGCGGTTCAGTGCGGCGGTCAGTGCGGTGACGGCGAGCGGCCCGCGCCAGCGCCAGGCGAGGTACATGTTGTAGCTCGCGTCGGCCGGGTCGAGCTGCTGGAGGAACCAGAGGCGGCGCTGTTCGACCGTCAGGGGGTAGCGGGTCACTCGGCACCTCGTTCGGGGGTTCGGTTGTGCAGGATCTCCAGGCCGACCAGCTCGTCCGAGGTCGCGTCCGGCACCTCGCGGTCGAACCGGGCCAGCCGCGGCACCCGCAGCGCGACCAGCGCGAGCAGCGCGATGGCCAGGCCGAACAGCAGGTAGAGCAGGCCGATGCCGCGGCCCGCGCCGGTGCCGATCAGGCGGCCGAAGGTCGCTGCGAGCGCCCCGCCGCGGTCCATGAGCGGCTGCAGCAGCCGGGGGCCGAACGGTGCGACCACGGCGAAGCCGACCGGCAGCGTGGACCAGGCGATCATGGTGTTGACGGCGATCACCCGGCCGTGGAAGCGCAGTGGCACCTTGGTCTGGATGATCGTCGCGTAGACGCCGTTGACCAGCGCCAGCCCGTACGCCATGCCGAACGCCCCGCAGGCGACCAGGGGGAGCGAGGGCCGCAGGCCGGTGAGCAGGCAGGCCAGCGCCAGGCCGAGGGTGGAGAGCAGCACACCGCGCAGCCGCTGTCGGCGCGGTCCGCCCCAGACCAGCAGGGTGAGCCCGCCGCAGACCGCGCCGGCGCCGCCGGCCATCGCCACCCAGCCGGTGCCGGCCAGGCGGTCGAAGGAGAGAACCAGCGGGGTGATGAGCAGGAAGAGCGGGGAGAGGAAGATGTTCAGCACCGCGAAGAAGCACAGCATCGCCCGGAACTGCGGGCTGCCGAGCGAGAGCCGGAAGCCGGCCCGGATCTCGGCGGACACCGACTCGCGACGGGTCCACGGCAGCGCGGTCGGGAACCGGACCAGCAGCACCACGCCGACCGCCACCAGGTAGCTGACCACGTCGAAGGCGAGGATCCCGCCCAGACCCACGGCCGCCAGCAGGCCGACCGCGAACAGCGGCACCAGGAACTGGGCGAACCCGAAGGCCAGCTGTACCACGCCGTTGGCCCGGCCCAGGTAGCGCTTGGGCACCAGTTGCGGCACTGCCGACCCCCAGGCGAACCGTTGGAAGGTCAGCGCCACCGAGAGGACGGAGATCAGCGGGTAGACCTCCCAGACCGCGAGGCGGTGGCTGAGCGCCAGCACCAGCGTCACGGCCTGGGTGGCCCCGGCGGCCAGGTCGCCCAGCAGCATGATCCGGCGCCGGTCGCCCCGGTCGACCACGGTGCCGGCCAGCGGTGCCGCCACGATCCCGGGTACCAGGGCGAAAGCGGCGAGCAGGCCGAAGTGGGCCAGCGAGCCGGTCTTCAGGTAGATCCAGATCGGCAGGGCGAACTCGGTCAGCGCCGAGCCGATCATCGACACCTGCTGGCCGGAGGCGACGGCGAGGAAGCGGGCCATGCTGGGCCGGACCCGGTCGCCCCGGGCCTCGGACGCCGCGGCGTCCCGGGAGACCGCCTCCAGCCACCAGGTGGACCCCTCGGCCCGCCGGTGGCGCGACTCGGCCCGCTCGGCGACGGCCGTGTGCACCCCGGTCACCACTGCGGCCAACTCCTCGGCCCGGTGGCGCAGGTAGAAGTGTCCGGCCTCGGCCAGCACCACCAGGGCGGCGGTGTCGGTGATCCGGTGCCATTCGCGGAACCGCTCCTGGTGGAACTCGGTGGCCGGGTCGCGCTGCCCGCAGACGGCGATCACCGGTGCGTTCAGCCGTCCGCCCTCGGTCTCGTACAGCTCGGTGAAGTACCGTTCCGCCTCCTTGGTGCCGGCCCGGCGGTTGTGCACGATCAGGCGCAGCTGCTCGGCCGTCACGTCCTCGGTGTCCAGGCCGGCCGCGGCCAGCGCGTTGATCGCGCCCTGGTCGCTGCGCAGCTTCTCGGCCAGCTCGGACCACCGTTCGCCGATCGCCGCCCCGCGCCCGCGCGGGCGGGCGAACGGGAAGATGCCGCCCAGGTAGACGGCCGCCACCTCGCGGCCGGCCGCCTCGACCCGGCGGGCGATCTCCACGCACAGCTGGACGCCCAACCCGCAGTGCCCGTAGAGGACGACCTCGCCCTCGACGTCCTCGAGGATCTCCTGGGCGCAGCGGGCCGCGACCTCCTCGGGCGGCATCGACTCCTCGCCCAGCTCGTGGCCGGGCACCGCGAGCGAGTGCAGCGCCCAGTCCGCGGGCAGTGCGTCGGCGAGCGGTTTGTAGATGAGCGCACTGCCGCCGCCGTACGGGGCGCAGACCACGCTCGCGGTGGTCCGGACCCGTTGCGGGGTGAGCCGGTGCAGCAGCCCCTGCGGTCCCCGATCGGCCGTCGGATCGCTGATCAGCAGTGCGAGCCGACGCACCGTCGGGAACCGGAACAGATCCATCACACCGACCGGGGTCGGCAGGTCGGGGTAGGCGCGGCGCAGCCGGGCGACCACCTGGGTGGCGAGCAGCGAGTGGCCGCCGAGCTCGAAGAAGTCGTCCAGTGCGCCGACCCGGGCCACCTCCAGGAGTTCGGCGAAGACGGCCGCGACCCGGGTTTCCGCGTCGCCCTCCGGCGGCACGAACTCCCCTGCGCCCGTGGCCTCCGCGGGCTCCGGAAGCGCCTTGCGGTCCACCTTGCCGTGCGCCTGCAGCGGCAGCCGGTCCAGCCAGACGAACCGGGCCGGGACCATGTAGTCGGGCAGCAGCTCGAGCAGGTGGGTCCGGACCGCGGCCGGCGCGGGCGGCTCGCCGCCGCCCGGCCGCTCCAGGTAGCCGACCAGCTGCTGTCGCAGGCCCTCGCCCCGGCTGACCACCACTGCCTGGGTGACGCCCGGCAGTTCGGCCAGCGCGGCCTCGATCTCGCCGGGCTCCACCCGGTAGCCGCGGACCTTGATCTGGTCGTCGGCCCGGCCCAGGTACTCCAGCGTGCCTCCCCCAGCCTCCGACCGGGGGGACCCCCATGGCCGCCAGCGGGCCAGGTCCCCGGTGCGGTACAGGCGCCCGCCGCCGTCGGGGGCGTCCAGGAACCGCTCGGCGGTCAGGTCGGGCCGGCCCAGGTAGCCGCGGGCCAGGCGGTCACCGCCCAGGTACAGCTCGCCGGTGACGCCCGGCGGCACCGGGCGCAGCCGCCGGTCCAGCACCTGGCAGCGGGCGCCCGCCAGCGGCGTGCCGATCGGGGTGCTGCCGGGGCCGCAGGCGGCGGTGACCTCGAAGACGGTCACGCCGACGGTCGCCTCGGTCGGGCCGTAGTGGTTGAACACGGCGCACCGGCCCCGCGCGGCCAGCTCGGCTGCCCAGGACCAACTGGAGGCCTCACCGCCGAGCACCAGGGCCCGACGGGGGAGCAGCCGCTCGACCGGAGCGTCCGCGGTGAGCGCGGCCAGGTGCGAGGGCGTCATCTTCAGGTAGTCCAGCCCCAGGGCCTCGACCTGGTCGGCCAGTTCGGCTCCGGAGCTGCGGCGCTCCAGCAGGTGGACGGTGCCGCCGGTGGTGAGCGCCAGGTAGAGCATGGTCAGGCTGAAGTCGAAGGCGAGCGACTGCGGCAGGCCGTACCGGGCACCCGGCTCGATCCGCAGCCGCTCCCGGACGCCGGCCAGGTAGTTGAGGATCTGGCGGTGCTGGACCGCGACGCCCTTCGGCTTGCCGGTCGAGCCGGAGGTGTAGATCACGTAGGCGAGGTCGTCCGGGCCGGAGAGCTCTGCCAGCGGGGTGGCGCCGGTCGCCGGGTCGACGGTGCCCAGCAGCAGCACGGGGCCCGCGTAGTCGGGGAAGCGCCCGCGCAGCGCCGTGTCGGTGACCAGGACCCGCACCCCGGCGTCCTCGACCAGGTGGGCGAGTCGGGCCGGCGGCTGCTCGGGGTCCAGCGGCAGGTAGGCGCCGCCCGCCTTCAGCACGCCCACCAGGGCGGCGGCCAGCTGCGGGGACTGCTCCAGGCAGACCGCCACCCGGTCGTCCGGTCCGACTCCGAGTCCGCGCAGCCGGTGGGCCAGCGCGGTGGCCCACCGGTCGAGTTGGCGGTAGGTCAGCTCTTCGTCGGCGAAGACCAGCGCCGCCCGGTCCGGTGCCGCGGCCGCGCTGCGGGCCAGTGCCCCGGTCAGCGTCGCGGGTCCGTCGGCGGGCAGGGCGGGACCGTCCTGCCACTCGGCAAGCTCCTGCTGCTCCCGTGCGGTGAGCAGGGGCAGGTCGTCCACCGGTCGGTCCGGGTCGGCCAGTGCCGCGTCCAACAGCAGCTCGAAGCGCTCGGCGAGGCGCACGACGGTGGCCCGGTCGAACAGGTCGGTGCGGTAGGTGAACAGCCCGTGCAGGCCGTCCGCTTCCTCGCCCAGGTACAGCGCCAGGTCGAAGTGGGTGGAGGCGGCGGCGTAGTGGAAGGCCTCGGTACGCCCCGGCGGGGTGGCGGGGGTGCGTTCGCCGTAGTTCTGGAAGGCGAAGGTGGTCTGGAACACCGCCGAGCGGCTGACGTCGCGCACCACGTCCAGATCGGCCACGATCTGCTCGAACGGGACCTCCTGGTGCGCGTACGCGTCCAGCGTGGCCTCGCGCACCCGGCTGAGCAGCCGGCCGAAGCCCACACCCTCCTCCACCCGGGACCGGATCGGCAGCATGTTGACGAAGGAGCCGACCACGCCTTCGAGTTCACGGTGCAGTCGGCCCGCCACCGGGGAGCCGACCGCGAAGTCCCGCTGCCCGCCGTACCGGGCCAGCAGCGCCTGGTACCCGGCGAGCACCGTCATGTAGGTGGAGGCGCCGTACGCCCGGGCCACCTCGGCGATCCGGTCGGTGAGCCGACGGTCCCAGTGGAAGGCGTGCGCGGCGCCCTCGAAGGTCAGCACCGGCGGGCGCGGCCGGTCGGACGGCAGGTCGAGGGCGGGCACGTCGGCCAGCGCGGTGCGCCAGTACTCCCGGTCGGCGGCGAGTTCGCCGCCCGCCAGCCGGTCCCGCTGCCAGCACGCGTAATCGCCGAACTGGACGGGCAGCGGCGGCAGCTGGGCCGGCGCCCCGTCCGCGTGCCCGGCGTACAGCGCATCCAGCTCGCGCTGCAGGAGGTCCACCGACCAGCCGTCGGCCACGATGTGGTGCAGGACCAGTGCCAGCACGTGCTCCTCGGCTCCGAGGCGCAGCAGCAGGACGCGCAGCAGCGGCCCGGCGGCGAGGTCGAAGGGTTCGGCCGCCCGGGCGGAGATCAGCTCCGCGGCCCGGGTGGCCGGGGCGGCCGCCCCGGTCAGATCGGTGAACTCCGCAGTGACCGGCCAGGGTTCGGCGACCCTGACCTCGGCGGTGCCGTCCAGGGTGGTGACGAAGGCCATCCGCAGCGCCTCGTGCCGGGCCACCAGGTCCGTCAGTGCGGCGTCCAGCGCCGCGCGGTCCAACGGGCCGTGCAGCCGGCGGGCCGGGGCCAGCGCGTAGGCGGAGCCGCCGGGCGCGAACTGCTCCATGAACCAGAGCCGCTCCTGCCCGCTGGACAGCGGTGGCACAGTGCCGGCCGGGCGGGCCGGGACCACCTGGACGGGGGCCGCCCGGCCGCGCAGGCGCTGGGAGAGCAGGGCGCGCCTGGTCGGCGACCAGTCGGCCGGCTGCGGTCCGGTCCCGGTCATGCGCCCACCTCCAGGTAGTCCGCCAGGCCGTGGATGGTCGGGGCGTCGAAGAAGACGTGCAGCGGGAGTTCGGTGCCGAGCCGGTCCAGGGCGCGGGCGGCGATCCGGGCCATGGTGAGGGAGTGGCCGCCGAGGTCGAAGAGGTCCTCGTCGGGGCCGATCGCGGCCACCCCCAGCACCTCGCACCAGATCTCGTGCAGCACGGCCGCCACCCCGGAGTACTCGGTCGCGGCCGTCGGCACGGCCACCCGGGCGGGCGCCGGCAGGGCGGCCCGGTCCAGCTTGCCGTTCGGCGTGGTGGGCAGCTCGGCCAGCACCAGCACCGTCTGCGGCACCGCGTACCCCGGCAGCGCCTCGACCAGCCGGTTCCGCAACAGCTCCGGGTCCGCACTGCCCGTCACGTACCCGACCAGCACCTCCCCGTGCAGTGCGACCGCCGCCTGCCGGACCCCGGGGGCGGCCAGCAGCGCCGCCTCCACCTCGCCCAGTTCCACCCGGTGGCCGCGCACCTTGACCTGGTGGTCACGGCGCCCGAGGAACTCCAGCGTGCCGTCGGTCCGGTACCGCACCAGGTCCCCGGTCCGGTACATCCGCGCTTCCGGGGACGGGTCCCACGGGTCCGGCACGAAGCGCTGCGCCGTCAGGTCCGGGTTGCCCAGGTACCCGAGCGCCACGCCCGCCCCACCGATCACCAGCTCGCCGGGCACCCCCGCGGGGCTCAGTCCGCCCTGCGGGTCCAGCACCCGCAGCCTGGTCCCGGGCAGCGGTCCGCCCAGCGAGACCGAAGCCGGTGCCACAGGGACCTCCCAGCAGCTCGACCAGATGGTGGTCTCGGTCGGGCCGTACATGTTGAACAGCCGCGCCGCCCGCGCGCGCAGGTCACGGGCCAGCGGCAGCGGCAGCGCCTCGCCGCCGACCAGGGCCACCGGGACCTCGGGCAGGCCGCCGGCCAGCAGCAGCTGCCAGCCGGTCGGGGTGGCCTGGACGTGCGTCACCGCGTGGGCCCGGACGAGGTCGCACAGGGCCGTGCCGTCCCCGGCCGCGCGCTCCCCGGGGACCACCAGCCGACCGCCGGTGCTCAGCGGCAGGTACATCTCCAGGCCGGAGATGTCGAAGGAGACCGAGGTCAGCCCGAGCCAGCACCCGGCCCCGCCGGCCCCGCCGACCAGCGAGCCGGTGGCGTCGAGGAACGCGGCCAGCGCCTGGTGGCTCACCATCACGCCCTTGGGACGCCCGGTGGAGCCCGAGGTGTAGATGACGTAGGCGGCATCGTCCAGTCCGGGCAGCGCGTCCGTGCCGGGTGCGGACCGCGGGTCCAGCAGCACGCGCCGCGCGGTGGCGGTGGCCGGCAGCAGGGGCGCCGAACCGGCCGTGACGAGCACGCAGCAGGCTCCCGCGTCGTCCAGCGCCAGGGTGGTCCGCTCGGCGGCGTGCTTCGGGTCCAGCGGCAGGTAGCTCGCGCCGGCCCGCCACACCCCCAGCAGTGCCGCGATCAGCTCCGTCGAGCGCTCCACGAACACCCCGACCACGTCGCCGGGCCGCACCCCGGCCGCCTGCAGCTGCCCGGCGAAGCGCCCGCTCAGCTCCGCCAACTCGGCGTAGGAGACCTCCCCGCCGGCCCAGTTGACCGCCACCGCGGTCGGGGTGCGGTCAGCGGCCGACAGGAACCGGGCCACTGTGCTCTCCCGGGGACGGGTCAGTGGCGCCCCCTCGCCACGCAGCAGCAGCTCGTCCCGCTCGTCACGCGGCAGCAGCTCCGCCTCGAACACCGACCGGTCCGGCTCTGCCAGCAGCGCCTGGAGCAGCGTCAGGTAGCGCTCCAGCAGGCGCTCGGCCGTCCGCGGGGTGAACAGCGCGGCCGCGTAGCTGAGGTGGAGTTCGGCCCGCCCTTCCTCGCGCCAGACCTCCAGCGCCAGGTCGCACTTGGCCTGTGCGTACTCGAGGTGGAACACCTCGCTCGCGCCGCCCTCCGGAGCCAGCGGGCTGGCCTGGGTGTGCTGGAGCGCGAACATCGCCTGGAACAGTGGGGTCCGGGACCGGTCGCGGGCCACGTCAAGGGCGGTCAGCAGCTCGGCGAACGGCAACTGCTGGTGCGCGAAGCCGGCCAGTGAGGTGGCCCGGACCCGGTCCACCACCTCGTGGAAGCTCGGCTCCCCGGTCAGATCGGCCCGCAGCGCCACCGTGCTGGCCAGGCAGCCGATCAGCTCCTCGTACTCCACCTTGTTCCGGCCGGCCACCGGCGTGCCGACGCAGAAGTCCCGCTGCCCGCTGTGCCGGGCCAGCAGCACCTGGTAGGCCGCGAGCAGCACCATGAAGGCGGTGGCCCGGTGGGAGCGGGCCACCTTGTCGACCCTGGCGAGCAGTTCACCAGAGAGCTCGGCCCGGTGCAGGCCCCCGGCGGTCTCCCGCACGGCCGCACGCGCCGCGTCCGTGGGCAGCTCCAGGTCCGGTACGCCGGCCAGTGCGCCGCTCCAGTGCGCCAGCGCCTGGCCGGCCGCGGCCCGGCCGGCCGCGCCGCGCTGCTCGGCCACGTACGCGCGGTGCGTGAGGGCCGGCGGTGGCAGCGGACTGGGCTTGCCCTCGGTGAACGCCTGGTAGGCCGCCGCCAGTTCACCGCTGAGCAGCTGCATCGACCAGCCGTCCACCGCGATGTGGTGCACCACCAGGCAGAGCACGTGCTCGGCCGGCCCGACCGCCAGCAGCGCGGCCCGCAGCGGCGCCCCGGCCGCCAGGTCGAAGGGCCTGGCGACCCGCTCGGTCACCAGGCGGTGCAGCAGGTCCCGGTCGCCGTCGGCGACGGTCAGCCGCTCCAGCGGCACCGGTCCCGGTTCGGCGACGAAGGCCCGCGGTACGCCGTCCTGCTCCAGGTAGCGGGTGCGCAGCACCTCGTGCCGGCCGACCACCTCGTCCAGGGCGCGGGCCAGGGCGGCCCGGTCCAGCGGGCCGGTCAGCCGCTGCACCCAGAACACGTTGTACGAGGCGTCGGCGGGATCCAGCCGTTGCAGGAACCAGAGCCGCTCCTGATGGGGGGACAGGTCAAGCACGGGCGCTCTCCTGGGGGCCGGCCGCAGCCACGACCTCGGCGTGGAAGGCCGTGGCGAGGCGGGCGGCGGTGTCGGGGGTGAAGGCGTGGTGGTTGTAGACGACGGCGGCCGACAGCGAACCGTCCGGCCGTTCCTCGCAGATCAGTTCGGGCGTGCTGAGGTCGAGCCCGCCGCCCGGGGTGGGCCAGTCCAGGCCCTGCTGCTCGCGCGGCAGCGGGAAGGGCTCGGAGCGCAGGCCGGGCAGGAACGGGCCGCTGCCCCAGTTCTCGTAGTGGATCCGAGCGGGGTACGGGACCAGCGGCGCGGTCTCGTGGTAGGCGTGGAACTGGTGGGTGGCCGCCGCCAGCGCGGTGGCGCGGACCCGGGCGAGCAGCGCCGGGAAGCCGTCGGCGCCGTCGGCGTCCACCCGCAGCAGCAGCGACTGCACCAGGCAGCCGATCAGCGCGTCGTGCTCGGCGGCGGTGCGTCCGGGCACGGGGGACATCAGCACCAGGTCGGTCCGGCCGGTCCAGTCCACCAGCACCCGGCTCCAGCAGGCGGCCACCGCCATGAACGGGGTGGCGCCCAGCTCGCGGGCGCGCAGCCGCAGGCCGGCCATCAGCTCGGCCGGCAGCTCGAAGGCGTGCCGGCGGCGGGCGAACCGGTCGGTCGGGCGCCGTCCGGGGAACGGTTCCAGGGCGCGCGGCGCTCCGGTGAGCGTCTGCTGCCAGAACTCCCGGTTGCGCTCCCACTGCCGGGCGGTCCAGGCGCAGTAGTCGGCGTGGTCCAGCGCCAGGGGTGGCAGCGGGTCCGGCCGTCCGGCGGCGAACGCCGAGATCAGCAGGCCCAGTTCGCGCAGCAGCACGCCCAGCGACCAGCCGTCGAAGACGAAGTGGTGGACGCTCAGCACCAGGACGGCGTCCGAGGTGTCGAGTCGGATCAGCAGCGCCCGCACCAGCGGGTCGGCGACCAGGTCGCCGACCCGTTCGCGCTCGGCCCGGGCCAGCTCGACGGCGTGGGCCTCGTCCCGGGCCGTCACCAGCTCCAGTTCGGCGGGCAGTTCGGCGGCCGTGCCGAGCCGCAGCGCGCCGTCCGGGGTGCGGGCACGCAGCAGCCGCAGCGGCTCGTGCCGCCGGACGACCGTGTCCAGCGCCCGGCGCAGCAGGCCCGGGGCCAGCGGCTCGCGCAGCCGGATCGCGGTGCTGATCGCGCCCGGGTCGCGCGGCGGCGAGGTCTGCGCCATCCAGTCCAGGAACTCCAGCTGCTGGGTGGTGAGCGGCAGTTCGGGGCCGGTACCGGCGGTGTCCGGGGCAGCGGCCGGGGAGTCGGTGTGCGCGTCGATCCAGGCGGCCTGGCCGGCCAGCACCGGGCGGTCGAAGGCGAGGGTGGCGGTGGCCGGCGCACCGAAGGTGCGCTGTACCTGGGCGGCCAGCTGGTTGGCGCGGAACGAGTCGCCGCCCAGGGCGAAGAAGTCGTCTCGGCGGTCGACCCGGGCCACGCCCAGCAGGCGGCGCCAGAGTCCGGCGAGCGCCCGCTCGGTTGCGGTGTCCAAGTCAACTTCCTTGGGGGCCACGGATGGTGAGTCGGTCATCGGCAGTCCGGGTGGTTGACGGCCGGCGGGTTCCGGCGTGTGCCAGTGAACTGTTACGCATCCGTCCGATCACTGCAAGAGCATGCGGAAACTTTCTGAAACATCTTCCGTCGCAGGTTGCGGCCCTGTTACGTTCCGAGTCCACCCAGACCCCGCCG
The DNA here is from genome assembly GCF_042741245.1 of Kitasatospora sp. NPDC058965. Classification (NCBI taxonomy): domain Bacteria; kingdom Bacillati; phylum Actinomycetota; class Actinomycetes; order Kitasatosporales; family Streptomycetaceae; genus Kitasatospora; species Kitasatospora sp. NPDC058965. The sequence goes on along the minus strand of NZ_JBHYKG010000020.1, from coordinate 2,932 downwards.
AACGGAGGGACCCGCATGCCCCGATCCGAACCCCCGCCCACGGTGGTGGCGTTGCTCGCGGCACGGGCCGCCGCGCAACCGGACCGCACGGCGGTGCGCCAGGACGGGCGCGAGCTCGACTTCGGCCGCTGGTGGTCCGAGGCCCGTCGACTGGCCCGGTCGCTGGTGGCCGCCGGCCTGAAGCCGGGTCAGCGGGTGGCCCTGCTGCCCGGCGAGGACTGGCTGCGCCACGCCGTCGACTTCGCCGGGGTGCTGACGGCCGGTGGGGTCGCGCTGCCGCTGTCCGCCGCACTGCCGGCGCGTCAGCTGGCCGAGGCGCTGCGGCGCAACGGCGCGGTCGGGGTGCTGCACGCGCCGGGGCTCACCGTCCCCGCCGGTCCCTGGTGGACCGCCACCGAGCTGCCCGACGCGCCGTCAGCCCTCCCGCTGCCCGACGTCGGTCCGGACGATCCGGCGCAGCTGGTCTGCACCTCCGGCTCCACCGGTGCGCCCAAGGACGTGGCCGCCAGCCACGGCAACCTCTGCCACGGCCGCACCACCCACCCCCGCACCCGCCGCTACGCGCACTCGCAGGCCATGCTGCACGCCTTCCCGATCGGCACCAACGCGGCCCAGATGATGCTGGTCGAGGCGCTCACTGCGCACCCCGTGCTCTGCTGCGCGGGCCCGTTCGAGGCCGGCGCGTTCGCCGACCTGATCGAGCGGGAGCGGATCGGCACCGTCTTCCTGGTCCCGGCCACCGCCGCGGAACTGCTGCGCTCCGGTGCGCTCGGCGGGCGCGAGCTGGGCTCGGTGCAGTTGGTCAGCTCCTCGGCCGCCGCGCTGCCACCGGCGCTGGCAAGGGAGTTGGCGGCCGCCTTCCCGGGGGCGGTGCTGGTCAACTACTACACCTCCACCGAGGCGGTGCCGGCCCAGCTGAGCGTCATCGTCGACCCGTCCCGCCCGGAGGCGCTGGGTCGCCCGGCCGACCCGCGCGACCTGCGGATCGCCGGCCCGGACGGGGCCGAGCTGCCGGTCGGCGAGGTGGGCGAGGTGTGGCTGCGCTCGGACGCGCCGCCCCGGCGGTACGCGGGGGACGCGGTGGCCACCGCGGCCGTGTTCCGGGACGGCTGGGTGCGGATGGGCGACCTCGGGCGGCTGGACCGGGCCGGCTACCTCTACCTGGTCGACCGGGAGAGCGACGTGATCAAGTCCGGCGCGCTCAAGGTCTCCACGCTGCGGATCGAGGCCGCGCTGCTGGAGCACCCGGCGGTGGCCGAGGCGGCGGCGGTCGGGGTGCCGCACCCGGTGATGGGTGCGGTGCCGGCCGCGGTGCTGCGGGCCGACCGGCCGGTGGACCTGGACGAGTTGCGCGACTTCCTGGCCGAGCGGCTGACCCGGGCCGAGCGGCCGGTGCGGCTGCTGCTGGTGGACCGGCTGCCGCGCACCGCCACCGGGAAGCCGGTCAAGCCGGAGGTGCGCCGACTGCTGGCGGCCCCGGCCGCGGCGCCCGTGCCGGAGCCCGAACCCGAGCAGCTCGTCGCCGACCCGTTCGCCCGCCCCTTCCTCCCCACCCCCGAGGACTTCTGATGGACGTCAACCTCGCGCAGAGCGGCATCTGGTTCACCGAGCGGCTCGGCGGCCTCGGCACCGTCTACTCGATGCCCTTCGCGGTCACCTTCCACGGCCCGCTGGACGAGCCCGCGCTGCTGGCCGCGGTGCGCACCGTCGTCGACCGCCACCCGGTGCTGGCCGGCGCGGTCCGCGAGCAGGACGGGCTGCCCCGCCTGGTGCCCGCCGAACTGCCGCCCCAGCCGGTCACCGTGGACCTGACCGGCACGCCCGAGCTGCAGGCCAAGCACGAACAGGCGGAGATCCTGCGCCCGTTCGACCTGGAGCGCGGCCCGCTGCTGCGCTGCACCCTCTACCGCACCGCCGCCGACCGGCACCGCCTGCTGGTGGTGGTCCACCACCTGGCCTTCGACGGCCAGTCCACCTCACTCTTCCTGACCGAGCTGGCTGCCGCCTACGCCGGAGTCGAACTGCCGGCGCTGCCCTGGCCGGAGGACCCGCAGGACCAGCACGAGCGGGTCGCCGAGGCACTGGCCGGCGCCCGCGCGTTCTGGAAGCAGCAGTGGAGCGAGCCGGCCGAGGTGCGACTTCCCGGCCTGCGCGGCGCCCCGCGCACCGCCGGGCCGGGCGAGTGCGTGGCCTTCACGGCGGACCCCCGGCTGCGCACCGCGGTCGAGCGCCTGGGGGTCAGCACCTTCCGCTTCACGCTCGCCAGTTGGCTGGTGCTGCTGCGCCGCTACGGCAACCCGGACCCGGTCCTCGGCGTGGACTTCGGTACCCGCACCCCCGAGCAGGCGCCGCTGATCGGCGCGCACGTCAACGAGCTCCCGGTCGGGCAGGCGCCGCGCCTCGACGGGTCCTTCCGGGAGTTCGTGGACGCGCTGGTCGACGGCCAGGGCCTGCGCCGGGACCTGCGCGGCGTGTTCCGCTACCGCGAGGTGCCGCTCTCCCGGGCCGTCGCGGGGGTGCGCCCGGCCGTGGCGCTGGCACCGGTGACCCTCGGGTACCGGCGCCGGGCGGCGGACCCGGTCTTCCCCGGGCTGCGGGTCGAGGTGGACTGGGCGCTGCCCAACGCGACCTCCCGCGGCGCGCTGCGGATCCACCAGGTGGACGGTCCGGAGGGCTTGCGGACCATGCTGCAGTACGACCCCGGCCGGCTGGACCGTGCGGACGTGGAGCGGATCGCCCGGCACTGGCAGCGGCTCGCCCTGGTGCTGGCCGAACAGCCCGACGCCCCGCTGGGCGAGCTGGAGTTCGCGCCCGAGGAGGCCGAGCAGGAGCGCCGCTGGAACGCCACGGCGGCGGCCCGCCCGGCCGCCACGCTGCCCGACCTCTTCGCCGCCCGGGCCGCGGCCGCCCCGCAGGCCGTCGCGGTCGGCGG